>JBFZCQ010000107.1:0-4551 GCA_041307905.1 Methylotenera sp. | reverse complement strand
AGCAGTGGTTTACTCAAGGGCGAGCGGCTCATGGAGTTTTTTCGTAGAGACTATGTTGATCGTGCAATAGAAGACCTAGCCATCCCTTTTGCAGCGGTAGCTACATCACTGAAAACAGGTGCAGAAGTCTGGTTGCGTGATGGTTCTACACTTGAAGCTGTCCGCGCTTCGATTGCTCTGCCTGGACTTTTTGAACCGTCCCTGAAAGAGGGCGTTATATTAGTGGATGGCGGATTGGTCAACCCGGTGCCAGTATCACTCGCGCGTGCAATGGGCGCAGATTTTGTGATCGCTGTTGATCTAACCGCTGGCGTATTGGGTCAAAAACCTGATTTTGACGAACAAAAAGATAAATCAGACGATAAAACTGTTGGTTGGATGACAAAACTTCAAGATGGTCTAGATACCTTGGTTCCTGCATTTGCACAAAAAGAGACCGGCTTACCTTCTATGCTAGAGGTTATAACTTCCAGCATTAATATTATGCAGATTCGTATTACGCGAAGCCGAATGGCTGGAGACCCGCCGGAAATTATCATAGCGCCACACCTCGCACACATCAATCTACTTGACTTCCATCGGGCGAAAGAAGCGATTCAGGAAGGAGAGCAGGCTATGAATGCCATGTTGCCCAGCTTGATAGAGCGTTATAGTTCCATTTGAATGGCTGAATATTTTATATTTAAAATCGCCTTACAGCTTAATACTAGTGGCGTAATTTTTTATAAAGCTCAAACCAAAGTACGCTGACCAAACCAGCGACTACACAATATAAAAATTGTAATGGTGCAATCGGTGCGAAATGAAATACTTCGCGAAGTATCGGTAAGCTTAACGCCAGCAACAAAAACCCCATTGCGCCCACAATCACCCACCATAAAGCAGGATTATGTTGACTGGCGGTTTTAAATACGCTGTGATGCCATGAACGATTGACCAGAATTAGGCCCAGATTACCGATGACTAAAGTTGAGAAGGTCAATGTCCGAGCTACTTCATCACTTGCGCCATGCAGCAGTGCATAACTTAATACCGATAATGAAGCCAACAGCACAAATATGCCCTGCCATAGACTGATTAAGAAAATACGTCGTCCAAACAAAGCTTCACTGGACGGTCGCGGCGGATGCTGCATGATATTTACTTCTGCAGGCTCGGCTTCAAAGGCAATAGAACATGCCGGATTAATGATCATTTCCAGGAATACGATATGCACAGGCGCAAACACTGGCGACCAGCCAAACAGAAGCGGTATCAGTGCCAAGCCAATAATAGGAAAATGCACTGCAAAAATGTAAGCCATGCCTTTGCGCAAATTGTCGAAAATAGATCGACCCAAACGCACCGCATGAACAATCGATGCAAAATCGTCATCGAGCAGAACCAGACCGGCAGCCTCACGCGCCACGTCAGTACCGCGCCCGCCCATCGCAATGCCAATGTGTGCTGCTTTTAATGCCGGCGCATCATTCACACCATCGCCAGTCATTGCGACAATCTCACCGTTCGCTTTTAGCGCATTGACTAGACGCAGCTTTTGTTCAGGAACCATGCGCGCAAATATATTGCTGTGATGAATACGCTCGCGTAAGGTTGCCTCATCCATCTGGATTAACTCTGCACCGGTAGTTATTCCGCCATCACCGACAGGAAGCCCAATTTGAGATGCGATAGCGGCAGCAGTAGCTGGATAATCACCGGTAATCATCACTACGCGGACCCCGGCAGCATGACATTGTTTGATTGCCGGCATCACCGTTGGCCTTACCGGATCAGCCAAACCGATGAGCCCAAGAAACTCAAATTCAAAATCATGCTGAATGTCAGGCCAGGTGCTGCTGCTATAGTTAGCTTTAGCCACTCCTAGTACGCGCATACCCTGCGCGGCAACCCTATCTACCTGCTGAGCCAGTTGCGCCAGTTGTGTTGCATTAAAATGGCACAGATCAGCAATTGCCTCTGGCGCACCCTTTGCAGCGACCACATAGTCGTTGCTATCCACCGCTTTCCAGACCCGCGATAGCGCCAGCAACTCAGGTGATAACGCATATTCGTGAGCCATTTGCCAGTCCCCATGCAAGTGCTCAGTATCGGCTAGATAATGCTTACCTAAAGCATGAATGGCTTTTTCCATCGGATCAGACGGCGCAATGTCGCTGGCTAAAATTGAAAACTCCGCTAATTCATGAAACATCTCAGGCATCAGCAGTTCTGAATCAGTACATTCAAAGGCAGCATTATTGACTACTAGCTGTTGCACCTCCATACGGTTAAAGGTCAGCGTGCCGGTTTTATCTACACACATGACTGTGGCCGAACCCAACATCTCTACCATGTTGACGCGCCTTGTCAGCACGCGGTGCTTTGAAATACGCCAGGCACCCATCGCCATAAAAACAGTCATCACAACCGGGTACTCTTCAGGCAAAATCGACATCGCCAAAGTAATGCCCGATAATAATCCATGCAACCAATTGCCCCGTGTCAGGCCATAAACCAGCAGTAGTAGCAGGCTTAGCAACACCCCAAGAATAGCGAGATTGCGCACCAGGCGTTTAATCTCATTCTGCAGAGGCGTTGTTTCGCTGTCTAACCCCTGCAGGGATTTACCGATCTTGCCTATTTTACTGTTGAGGCCGGTTGCCAACACCAATGCCTGACCTCGTCCCTGCACAACTAAAGTGCCGGAATAAATAAATGGCAAACCATCGCCACCCGGTGGCGAAACTGCGGAAATGACTTGCTCACTCGGATTGGTCTGCGCAATTTTGGTAACAGACACCGACTCTCCGGTGAGTAATGATTCATCTGCAGCAAGATTATGACTGGAAGTTAATACGGCATCCGCCGGCACACGATCGCCTTCGGATAATATAAGCAAGTCGCCGCGCACTACCTCACGTCCGGCGATGCGCTGTTCTATGCCATCCCTTAGGACTAAAGCACGCGGGCTTGTTAAGTCGCGCAAAGCATCCAGTACACGTTCGGTTTTGTTTTCCTGGTAAATAGTGATTGCCATCACCACACACACAAAACCTAGCAACATCAGCGCATCAGTGACATCCCCGAGCAGTAAATAAATGCCGCCGGCTGCCACCAATAACAGAAACATAGGTTCTCGCACTACCTCCCAAGCGATACCCCATAAACTTCGCTCACCAGAGACGGGTAGTTCGTTCGCGCCATCCTGCTTCAGCCTGACTTTTGCTACCGCACTTGATAAGCCGCCATGCTGCGATGTGCCAACTGCCTGCTGCGGCTTACGCAAACTTTTAACAAAACGATGTGTGTTTTTAATCGGCATAACTTGTGCAGTTGCTAACCATTACATACTCCTTTTAAGCCTTATTATGAGTCTTAAAAGGATTTACTGCATCTTGTCGATTCAGATATTAACAATCTACCTTACAGGCAATAAAAAAGCCTAGCTAGGCTAGGCTTGTATTCAATCCATTAGGGATTAAGTTATTTGTTCATTACGTACATTGTTACTTCAAAGCCAAAACGCATTTCTGTAGCAGCTGGTTTAGTCCACATAATATTTCTCCTGAGTTTTAATCTGTTAAACCGACAACATGTCGTGTTTGTGTGATTACATTATGCGCCGACCGAGAATTAATACCCTATTGCTGTTCATGAATGCAGAGTCAGTAAAATCATGAATGGAACTTAATAAAGCCTCTGTATTTTAGTCCACTCTCTGACGATTGGATTACTTTATTTTTAGAGAGACTATTTTAGCCTCCAAAGAAATTATCGTGTCTCACCGTAAAAAAACTTAGCCCTGATAATTCCTGTATCAGTAATTCGATTCTGCATGCCCACAATATATAATAGGACTCATATCCATATCAGCCTTACTCAGCAAAAGCACATCACCGCCATGCCACAGCAACAAACTAACAACCCTTTACACGGCATTACGCTAGAAAACATAGTGACTGCATTAGTTACTCATTACGGATGGGCCGGTTTAGCTGAGCGCATTCCTGTAAATTGTTTCAGCAATGACCCGAGCATTAAATCCAGCTTGAAGTTTCTGCGCAAAACTCCTTGGGCGCGTGATAAAGTCGAAGCATTGTATTTGTTAACACAAAGTGACGCTGAATAATTTAATCGCAACATGCGCCAAATTTTTCCTTTAAAACGCCATAGGCTAAAAACGGCTCACCCACTCTTTTTGTAAGTACCTACCAGTTCGCATTGCGCCAGGATATGTCCATGCATCGCTTTTTCTAAAACTGCTTTTGCAGGCAAATGCAAGTCTGGCAGAATAATGTCGAGTGCATACAACTTGTGAAAATACCTGTGCCGCCCGATGGGTGGGCATGGCCCTTGATAGCCGGTTTCATGCGCATCATTAAGGCCGCCAAGTGTTCCGATGGGAAGATCCATGGCTCCAGACTTACCCGAAATCAAGCCAGTTGTATCTGGTGGAATGTTATACAGAATCCAGTGCGCCCAAGTCATTTCAGGCGCGTCCGGGTCATCAATAATCAGTACGAGAGTTTTTGCTTCTGCTGGAACTCCAGACCACAACAGAGGGGGAGA
>JBFZCQ010000106.1:0-4036 GCA_041307905.1 Methylotenera sp. | reverse complement strand
ACACTGAGGATTCCCAAGGTGGCGTTTCATGATATTTGCCAAATGCAGCAGTGCTGTAACCGTTCATGCGTAACACTTCTGCCATTGGGGTGATGGTTTGCGGACGGATACCCGTATTACCTGGAAAAGCCGTCGCTGTTTCCATGATTGTCCCCGCATTATTGGAGTGGTGGTTGTAACCTGTCAACAATGCGGTTCGAGTGGGTGAGCAGAGTGACGTGGTATGAAAACGGTTATATTTCAAACCATTCGCTGCCAGTTGATCCAGCGTAGGCATATTAATGGGTCCACCAAACGCTGCAGAATGCCCAAAACCTATATCATCAATCAGTACGACAACAACATTTGGTGCTTTTGCGGGTGGCTTTACTTCAAACCGAGCAGGAGCTGTTGCCTTACGCGCATCCAATTCAGTAATCACTGGATAAGTGGGTTCTTTAATGGGAAGCGAGCTGCGGTCTAGCGTAGTGGATCCGCTTGCAGATGGTTCGGGTATTGCTTGAACGGGTGCCTCTGGCGCAGGAGCAACTTGCTCAGGCCCGGCTTGTGTTGCCGTAGCCATAAAGAGTAAGGCAATCGTCATTAAAACGATTGGCAATTTTGATTTCATAAAGTTTACCTTTTGTTATTGGTTGGTTTTCTGTTGATTGAAAGCGACTGATGCCCTTGGCGACTCGCCATCGGGCTACGTGCGCAACCCCGCTGTGCACCTACTATATCCAGCCCTGTTCTTTGAACTTCACCTGTAGCACGCTAGATATTTCTTCGGCTATCTGCTTGGCTCTGCCTTCAACTTTACTGCTGCCGCTGGCCTCCCCATATACTTTCATGCCACTACTGATAATCAGTCCTGCCGGATTGGCAGTTGCGATAGTACCCACAACCCCAAGTGCCGCACCTGGCGATGTACTGCCACTGGAGCCCACGTTGCCAGAACCGAGTTTTTGGAGTCCGTGATTCGTCATTAAAAAACCTTCCACTGCGGCTTTCACGCTGGAAGCACCAGAGCCAAAACCGATAGCAATGCGATTTGTGGCATCACCTTCATCGATTGAAATGAGACGCCCCTTAAGCACAAGATCGCCAATTTGTGGCGCACTTTTGTTCGAAACACGTTTTGCTGGTAATCCCATACCACGAATATCTTCAACCAAAGCTTTTGCGATTTCACCACCTGCACTTTGTACTGCACTCGCAGATTCAGCAGGCACATTGCGAGGAGGGGCAAAATCATAAACAAGGATGTGCTTGGGACGGGCAATCTTTCCGCCTTTGTATTCATGACGGGCAGTGACGTTGCTGGTTGAAGCGCAACCAACGATAGTGACTACAACAAACAAACAAACTGAGATACGGCTAAACAATTTCATAACAAGCCTTAAGTGAAAACGATAAAGGATTTTTTATAATAACATGGCACGAATTATGTACCTATACGCTAGCTAACCCAACGCACGTCAACAACGGTGCTTTCGTTCCCTCTCCAGCAGGAGAGGGCTTTTAGAGCTTCACGCTAAATAGTTACACTTAAATTTGAGGGGTTGATACTGGAAACGAAGAAAAATTAATGCCGTTTTTTTGTACCATGACTTATTTACGTTACGTGCTGTCCACAAAAAGCAGGATACGTGGACGGCGCGTAATATCAACGGATTATTTTTTTTGCTGGAGATAAGTGCCAAACTCAATTTGTTTAGCATCAACTGGGACTTTGAATTCAAAAGTGTTGGCTTTCAGCTTAGGATTCAACTTCCAATCGGTAAATTCCACTAGAAAACCAGGATGACTTTCCACTTGTTTATAAGTCATGGCTAAACGCATCGGTAATGCGTTCTCACCTTTTGCTATCCAAATCTCCCAATCGATAGCGGGTTCCCGATAAGTAAAATGCTCACTAGGTACGCCGTTGACCATAGAATCACCGACCACAGTCGCATCAGTTAAATTTTTGGTCATTACCGCGTAAGGGTCACTGTACATAATATCCGCAGAGGGGAAGCTAATGCGTGCCTTGGTCATAAGGTAATTCAACATCTCATCAATGTTTGCCAGCGGGGTGTAAACTGCATAGATATTGTTATCGACATCAATAGCCGACGCTTTAGTACCATCGAAATAAATCTGAATATGGGGCAAATCGCCTGAGATATTTGCATGTAATTTATTAGGCCGTTGCAAAGCGACCTCGGCCTCAGTAAAGAAGGTGACGAACTGTCCAGTCTCTGATTGCAAATCAATAGCACTCTTGGAACGATAGCTAAAGGCTTTGCTGGCAACCAACTTGTCACTCATTTGTTTAAGCCTATCCAGCGCGTATTGCTCAACAACTGGTGCGGGTGCTGGTACATAGGCTGGCTTAGCGACTGGTGTTGCAGGCTTTGTCGCCGCTTGATTTGGCACAGTAACCCCTTTTTTTTCTGACTGTGTTGCACACCCTTGTAGCGTCAATGCTGTTACCATCAACAATAACGACATTTTTTTAGTATTTTTCATATTAAGTTCTCTCAATAAAAAGTGATAACTGGCACTAGCAATCAGTAAGGTGCTGGCACAACTTGATAATAGCCAGAGTAAGCTCTCATCCAGCTTGATCCACATTGAAAATATTGAACTGAATTAAACATAACACTGTTACAACCACCAGGAAGATTGTTCAAATTCGTACCAATGGCTATTGATGATGCAGGTTGTTGTACTACCACTGTCGTATTAGTAGGCTGACTAGACTTGGCCGCTGCCGATCCTGCCATAGCACCCACCGCCAAGCCTGCTACACCTGCCGCTGCAACCTGACCCGAACTATAGCCATAATTAACATTAACTGGCGGGCGATAGCCATAAGCAGGTACGGGCGCGTGATAAGCGCCACCATGCCCACTAGGAGGGCGATACGCCGTATTCCCACTAGGCGTACGTACCGCAGCAGCACCACTAGGAGTGCGCACCGCAGCACCGCCATAATTACCGCGTGCCGCCGCACCGCCATAAGCACCTCTTGCCGCTTGCCGCGCATGGGATGGCAATGATATGACAGTCAGGCAAGCAGCCGTGACCAAAATACAGGTTTTATTTAACATAACCTTTACTCCTTAAATTATTTAATTGATTTAGTAAAAAATTTTACACGCTGTCTATTCAGCAAATGCCCATCGGTAAAATTCCACTATAATCCTTCACCTCAGCAATACTGCCAAACAATGCCGATTGTATCAAAACGGCTACCTGGGCATTTTGATTAATTTGAACACTGATTCTGGTCGAGCTTGAACACCCAAAACCTAACGCATCGGTGGAAGTAAATTTTTACTCAAAGTGTTCAACTTGGGTCAAGGAATTCATTTTTTTTCGCATAGATTCTCTTTTCAAATTCATCCGGTGGGCGTTGTGCACTAGACGATCTAAGATAAGGTATTATCACCTATAGCCTGGATACCATTATTCGGTCTGTAATTGGCTGTTAATGACGGTTGCCGATTGCTCATAACGATCATCCATGATTTCCATCAAGTCATTTCGAGTGGCGGCAGTTAAAGGTTCCAGGCCCCAGTCATCGAGGATCAGTAAATCCAGACTGGCTTTGGCTTTTAGTAATTTACAGTAACTGCCCATCCGCCTTGGCTTGTGTCAATGCGATAATGATGAGAGGAAGCCGGTAATATCGGCTGCTGTAGCCTTTCAGGCAGGCTTGATGACCCAGTTTACAAGCAATATAGGTTTTGCCCTTGCCGCAAGGGCCAGTCAGCAACAGGTTCTTGGCTTTTTTTAGCCAGTCACACAATAGCAGCGACGCCATTTGTGACTGCTGCAAGCCTCTGCTGTGCAGATAATCAATGTCTTTGGCATGAGCTTTGAGCTTGAAGTGAGCAAGCGATCTTGTTTACGCTAATGTCGCTCCAGATCTTCGTGATCGACTAATAATTGCAGGCGTTTGGCAAAGGATATGGGTGTGTGGCTGCCCATCACTGGTGGTTTCTGAATGACCGCTTTTCAAAGCTCACCAGTCGTTCACTGGAAACCGACGACTGTCTCTTGATGT
>JBFZCQ010000105.1:0-3925 GCA_041307905.1 Methylotenera sp. | reverse complement strand
CATACCGGTTGATGCTGCCAGATAAACTGTATGCTGCGATAGGTTTCGGTAAACGGGTTCCAGTTGATTTTAAGTAGAGGCTCTTGCGCCGGGGAGTCTGGTACGCTGCGACTGTGCCAGTAGCCAAGCACCGCGATGATTAAAATGGCGACGCTGGTAATAAGCTCATGCGGATGCTGGATTGCAAGCCATGCTCCCAATACCTGCCCAAGCAGGATGGCAACAAAGGTACCCATTTCCACCATGCCGTTACCGCCAATCAGTTCGTGTTCACCAAGGTGCTGGGGCAAGTAGGCATATTTGACCGGACCAAACAGCGTTGAGTGCATGCCCATCATGAAAAGTGCGATTCCCAGCAACCAGATGTTGTGCAGAAAAAATCCGGCGCTGGCAAATAGCATGATGCCGATTTCAAAGATTTTTACGAGGCGGATAATTTTTGATTTTTCAAATTTATCTGCCAGCTGTCCTGCGGTTGCCGAGAACAGAAAGTAAGGCAGTATAAATACCCCGGGTAGTATTGTTACCAGCATGGCTGAATCAAGACTTGTGAGGCTTGCCGCATGAAATGCAACCAGTGTGATGAGTGCAGTTTTGAACATGTTGTCATTAAACGCACCCCAGAATTGCGTCATGAAAAATGGCCTGAAACGCTTTTCTTTCATCAATTTAAATTGGTTGCTCATGCAGTTTTTTCAGTAGTTTTTCGGACAAGAAGCTTGCTTCTGCTATTCGTATGATGCTGTTTATATAGGACGAGTGGATGCATTAATAATTTAAGATTAGTCATGCAATCTCCGCTAAATTCTTTAAGGTAACATAATCCGTTTTTCCGGTACCCAGAACAGGCAACTCTGCTACTACAATCAATTTTCTGGCAACCGCAAGTTCCGGATTGCCTAATTCTTTGGCACTGTTGCTGAGCTGTTCTCGACTTAAGTTAGTGTCGGTAGTAAACAGTAGAATGCTTTCACCGCGCTGCGCATCTATTTGCGTGGTCGCAGCATGCTGGTGCTGTGGCGAGGCATGGTTGGCGATATTTTCTACAGATTCCAGTGACACCATTTCACCGGCCACTTTGGCAAAGCGTTTAACGCGGCCTCTAATAAATAAAAAGCCATCATCATCAATGTGCACAATATCGCCGGTGCTATGCCAGCCATCGTGGCTAGAATCAATCACTCCCGGATTGTCATACAGATAATATCCCAGCATCACATTTGGACCACGTACTGATAAAAGTGCGCCATCTTCTATGCCTGGTACAGGGGCAAGTTTTGATTCCAGTCCCGGTATCAGGGTGCCCACCGAACCTGGTCTGTTGGCCATGGGGGTGTTTACAGCTAAAACCGGCGCGCATTCTGTAGCGCCGTAACCTTCTAAAATGCGAATGCCGAATTTATCCATCCAGGTTTTTCGTACTTCTTCATTGAGTTTTTCGGCACCGGCGACCACATAACGTAATTTATAAAAGTCGTAAGGATTGGCAAACTTTGCGTAGTTACCTAGAAATGTGCTGGTACCGAATAATACGGTGCAGCCACGGTCGTAAATCACTTCAGGAATCACACGGTAGTGCAATGGTGACGGGTAGATAAACATCCGACTACCGACAACTAATGGCATGATCGCGCCGCAGGTAAAGCCAAATGCGTGAAAAAGCGGTAACACCATCATGAATTTATCCTGCATGGAGAAATCAATGATGGATTTTATCTGCGCAACATTCGCCAGAATGGTGCGGTGAGAATGCACAACACCTTTGGGTTTGCCCTCAGAGCCGGATGTGAACAAGACAACAGCAGGATCGTTTGGATTACTCTTTGCAGTAGTAAGTCGAGGGAACCATAATGCAAAACCCATCAGCCACAGTTTATCCAGCCAGCTGAATTTTGGTCTTAAGTCTTCCAGATAGATTATATTGATGCCTTGCAGCCCCGCAACCGTCTCTTCCAGGGTGGCCGCTTTGATGAACTCGCGCGAGCTGATAATGGTTTTGACACAGGCTGCCGTACACGCATTCTTGATGCCTGCGCTGCCTGCTGTGTAATTAAGCATGGCAGGAATGCGCCCGAATGCGCTTAAGCCAAAAATAAGGCAAATCGTGTTAGTGACATTTGGCATCATGACGCCTACGTTTTCGTTCTGCTGCGTGACTTTTTTGCTAAGTTTGCCTAAAGCCAGGCTTTTTTTGAGTAATTCACCATAGGTTTCTTCGACCTGGCTCATATCTTCTACTAATACGGTACTGCGGCCATAAGTTGAAACTGCATCTAAAAAGGCCTGAAAGAGTGTATTAATCTGAGTGGAGCTGAACAGCATGTTCTGCATTTCACGGCGCATGGCATCACCGGCCAGCCGGCGGCGTACTTTTGCTGTAGCCGCCTCTGGCATGGCAATGTGGCGTGTAGGCAAAATTGTGATATTGACTTTGGGAAACAGCTTTTTAACATGGGACTCAGATAAGCGGCTAAAGTAAGAATGTGAGGCACCTTCAATGCGCACCGGCAAAATCATCGCGCCGGTTTTTGCTGCCACAAAACCTGGGCCGTCATAGACTTTCATGAGAGAGCCGGTCAGTGTGATGCGTCCTTCAGGAAATATCACTACCGGTTGTCCGGATTCCAGCAGCTTGATAACTTTTTTCATTGCTAGCGGAGAAGATGGGTCAACAGCGATATAAGGCGTAAGACGTAAAATCTGCCTGAAAAACCAGTTATCCAGTACGCTGGTATGTACAACAAAAGTGGCGCGTATCGGCAGAAACAATCCCAGCAGTAAACCGTCCAGAAATGATTCATGATTGGCAATTACCAGCAGTTTTCCCTGCTTTGGCAGATTAGAAATACCGCTCACATTGACTCTGAAAATGATGCGGCAAATCAGTTTTAAAATACTTGCAATCATGGGTTTACCTTCTTGTTAAATGTTTTCAGGTTTTATTAGTGATATAGCTGAGTACGCGCTGCAAGGCGTCGCCTACCACTTCAGTATTGATCCAGAAATACACTTCTTTACCAAATTTTTCAGAATCAAGTATGCCGGATTGATGCAATACTTTTAAATGATGAGTGACTGCGGTGCGGCTAAGTGTGGTGGTAGAAACAATCTGCAAAATATTTAACTTTTCACCTTTTTCAAAGGTAAGCAGAATGCGCTGCCTATGCTCATCGCCTAATGCTACAAAAATAGCGGCAGTGTTTTTAAAGTCTGCAGGAATGTCGGTAATCAATTTCATAACTATATGTTTAGTTATATAGTTATGTTTGTCAAATCATATTTGAGATTGTTGGCAAGCACGTAATTCATTGATGCGCTTGTTACGGCAAATCTAAAACTAGGTTTATACTTTATTAATTAGTTTTTTTTCATAGCAACTCAACAAACCTACGCCACTAAATATATTAAACGGGACCATTATGAGAATTTATGCTAATGCGGTTGTTTTTGCCTCACTTTTGTCAGTAAGTATAGCTTGGGCCGATGATAAACCAGTAGAGAATTCCGGATTTCTTAACGACTATTCTAAGCTGCAGCCGGCCAAAGATAGAGAAGGGGTTCTAGTCTTTATCAACAAGACTGCTGACTATAGTGAATATACAAAAATCATGTTTGAGCCAGTACAGGTATATTTGACGCCTAACCCTGATTATAAGGGTGTTCAGCCTGATGTTCTGAAGCGTATGACGGATGGATTTCTTGATTCATTTCGCCGCAGCTTGACGCCAGCTTATCAGTTGGTGCATGAGCCTGGCTCGGATGTATTGCGTGTAAGAACCGCAATTACCGGAGTGCAAATGGTTAATCCTGCTCTGGGAGTTACAGATCTTATTCCTGTAAAGGCTCTATACAACCTAGGACGTAAGGCTACCGGAGAGGCGACGCAGGTGGTTGAAATGACCGCTGAAATGGAAGTGCTTGATGC
>JBFZCQ010000104.1:0-4045 GCA_041307905.1 Methylotenera sp. | reverse complement strand
ATAGGCAGCTTCGAGTTTTTCAACGATGCATGAGCAATTATGCAGCATTTGATGCAGCACGCTGGAAAATTCATCCACATATTCGCATTTAATCATGATGATTTCATAGGTTTCGCGCATTTCAATGTTATTGCTTAGGTCGTTGATGGTATTGCACAAACTGGCTTCAATCTGGTTCAGCGGGTTTTCAATGTTTTTGATCGCTGGTGCCAACGTGTCGTCTATGCTATCGATGAGTGGCAGAAAAACCTGTTCACGAATTGCATGGAAAATATCAGTTTTGTTTTCAAAATGCCAGTAAACAGCACCGCGGGTAACATTGGCCTCACTAGCAATATTCTCCAACGTTGATTTACTCACGCCGCGCTTGAGAAAAACAGCACGTGCAGCATTAACTATGCGCTGTCGTGTGAGTTCGGCATCTTCTTTAGTTTTTCTTACCATTAGGTCCATCCGTTACAAATTTTAACGTTTGCTGAATAGCAATGCCTTAAATTAACATTTACATACATTCTTGTTTGTATATAATATACATTCAATTATGTATGTAAGCAAGTCCTAAATAGGTTTAACTTTAATAAAAACATAATCTAATTAATAGGTTATCTGCACAAAAGCTTGGAGTATTCAATGGTATATAAAACAAGTCAGCGTCATCCATCACCAAATAGTGCGCTAGTCACACAGGTTAAAGGCGCAGCTTATACAATGAGTGCAATTTTGATGGCCATTACTCTGCTTGCAATGACTGCTTGCAGCAAAAAAGATGATGCAGCACAGGCTGGCGCAGCAATGCCACCTATGCCGGTCAGTGTGATTATCTTGCAATCTACTAGTGTCCCTATCAATGCTGAGTCTGTTGCTCAGACTGAAGGTGCTAAAGAGGTTGAAATTCGTCCTCGTGTAGGCGGCATTCTACTTAAAAAACTGTTTGAAGAGGGCGCTCCGATTAAAGCTGGCCAAACCATGTTTTTAATTGACCCGGTACCATTTCAGATTGCGCTGTCAAATGCGAAAGCACAGTTAGCGCAGCAAAAAGCTAGGCTCGAACAAACGCAACGCGAAGCACAGCGTTTACAGGGGCTTGTTGCAACGCAGTCTATCAGTCAGCGTGAAGCAGATAACGCGACCTCCGACAATGCTCTGGCACGTGCAGGTTTAGCTCAGTTTGAAGCTGCAGTGCGCGAGGCTGAACTGAACCTGTCTTATACCAATGTCACATCTCCGATATCCGGCGTAGCCGGTCGTGTTGAGCTTTCTGAGGGCGCGCTCGTGAATGCCACTACGAGTCTGTTAACTACAGTGAGTCAGATCACGCCGATCTGGGTGCGTTTCAGTTTGTCAGATAATGAACTGGCACAACTTGGTGGTCCTTTGACGCAAGCTAATGTCAAGAATGTCAGCCTTATACTGCCAAACGGAGAAGAGTACACAAAAAAAGGGCAGCTGAATTTTGCTGCTAGCAGTATTGATCCGCAGTTGGGTACACAGCAACTGCGTGCCGTATTTGAAAATGCAGACAAGCGCCTGCTGCCTGGCCAATTTGTGCGCGTTCGCGTCACTACAGGACAGAAAGACGGCGTATTTGTAGTGCCTCAAATTTCTGTTATCAGTAATGATCAGGGGCGTTTTGTTTATGTGGTCAATGATAAAAATGAAGCAACGCTGCGACCTATTGTGACCGGTAATTGGGTTGGTAAGGATTGGGTCGTTTTAAGCGGCCTGGACGTGGGCAATAAAGTGATTGTGGATAACATCATCAAGATACGTCAGGGTGCGGTTGTTGCGCCGCATGCTGCGGGCGAAGTGCCTGATCCGGCTGCAAATACACAGGTCAAGGTTAAAGCCGAGGTCGAAACTAAGCCGGAACATTAGTAAAAACAAGCGTTACGTAAGTCTGATTAATAAGTCAAACAATTAAGACTTGAGCGAGAATTCATATGAGTAAATTTTTTATTACGCGGCCTATATTCGCCAGTGTGCTGTCCATCATTATTGTGTTGGCGGGCTTGGCTGCGGCGATGAAGCTGCCAATTGCACAATATCCGCAGATTGCACCGCCAACAGTGCTGATTAGTGCAACATACCCCGGTGCCAGTGCAGATACGCTGTCAAAAACAGTAGCTGCGCCGATTGAAGAGCAGTTGAGTGGTGTAGAAGGTTTACTGTATTTTAATTCAAGTGCTGACTCCAGCGGCAGTCTGACAATTACCGCAACATTTGAAGTGGGAACCGATGTTAATCAGGCAACTTTTAACGTAAGTAATCGCGTGAATATCGCCCTGCCACGCTTGCCGGAAGAGGTACGCCGAACCGGCGTAGTAGTGCAGAAACGTTCTAACGATATCTTGCTTGTAGTAATGCTGACTGATAAACAGAGAAAGTATGATCCACTGTTTTTAAGTAATTACGGTACGCTCAATGTGCTGGATGAATTAAAGCGTATTAAAGGTGTCGGTGATGCAATTATCTTTGGTGCGCAGGATTATTCAATGCGCATCTGGTTAAGGCCGGACCGCATGGCGCAGCTGGGCGTTACGACAACCGATATCGCAAATGCTATCCGCACTCAGAATGCACAGTATGCTGCAGGCAAGATTGGGCAGGAGCCTTCCCCATCTGATCAACAATTGGTGTACACGGTTACTGCAAAAGGCCGCCTGATTGATCCGGCAGAATTCGGCAATATTATTGTGCGCGCAGATGGTCCGCGCGGTGTGCTTTACCTGAAAGATGTTGCTCGTATTGAATTAGGTTCGCAAAGTTATAACGTTCGTACCTTGCTGGATGGTAATCCTGGCGTGGGTATCCCTATCTTTTTGCAATCCGGAGCGAATGCACTTGATACAGCGGACGCTGTGAAAGAGAAAATGGCTGAGCTCAAACAGCGCTTTCCAGCTGGTGTGGATTGGGAAGTGCCGTACGATACCAGCGACTTTGTAAAAGCCTCAATCGGCGAGGTGGTAAAGACGCTGGCTGAAGCAATGGCGCTGGTAGTGCTGGTGGTATTTTTGTTTCTGCAAAGCTGGCGCGCTACTCTGATTCCATTAATTGCCGTGCCGATTTCCTTAATCGGTACTTTTGCAGGTTTGTGGGTATTCGGTTTTTCAATCAACACACTGACTTTGTTTGCAATGGTGCTCGCTATCGGTATCGTGGTGGATGATGCGATTGTGGTGCTGGAAAACGTAGAACGGTTGATGGATGAAGAGAAGCTTTCGCCCATCAGGGCCGCAGTCAAGTCTATGGAGCAGGTTTCTGCTGCGGTAGTGGCAATTGTGCTGGTGCTTTGTGCAGTATTTGTACCGGTTGCGTTCCTAGGTGGCATTGCCGGTGAAATGTACCGTCAGTTTGCCGTTACTGTAGCGGTGGCTGTGGTTATTTCAGGGATTGTTGCGCTGACGTTAACGCCTGCATTGTGTGCGGTACTTTTGAAGTCAGGTCATATCAAATCTCCTATTTTCGTTAAGTTTAACTATCGCTTTGATCAGTTCACGCATTTTTATACAGCGGTGGTTAAGTTAACACTGCAACATAAAATCATTGGTACTGTGGTTTTTGCGCTTGTGATTGGTTTGGTAGCAGTCTTGCTTAGAGTAATTCCAGGCAGTTTTGTGCCTGCTGAAGATCAGGGTTATGTCATTTCTGCAGTGATTATGCCAGATGGCGCAACGTTGGCGCGTACCAGTAAAACTACTGAAAGTGTGCGTTCCGAGATTGCTAAAGATCCTGCTGTTGCCCACCAGTTCGCAGTGAATGGGTTTGATCTAATTGGTGGTGGTAATAAAACCAGTGCAGCTACGATGTTTGTGCGTATGAAGGATTGGGGTGAGCGCGAAGCAACCGCTGATGATATTGTTAAAAAGGTGTTCGGTATTGGTATGCAGCAGCCTGATGGTATGGCGATTGCGTTCAACCCACCTGCTATTCGTGGCTTAGGTAGCTCCGGCGGTTTTGAATTGTATGTGCAGAGCCGCAGTGATTCTAACCCGGCAAATCTAGCCTTAGTTGTTAATAACTTCATTAGTGCCCTAAAGAATGAGCC
>JBFZCQ010000103.1:0-2837 GCA_041307905.1 Methylotenera sp. | reverse complement strand
ACATCCAGCATGCCGTTTTTAACAAACAGGGTAATGCCTGCGAGGCCCGTGATGGATGGAATCACAACCGGCAGGAATAAGTGGCTGAGTGAGTCCTTGATCTTACCCCAGGTATCTAAGGAATCGTAGTTAAGACTGTGTAGGCCTGAAATCGGGAACCAGTTATTGACGACACCAAGCCAGTACATTAACAGCAGGGAAAGCCAGAAGCCAGGGATGGAGAAGCCTACGAAATTAAAAAGAGTGATCGATCGGTCTTGCCAACCCTGATATTTACGTGCAGCAATAATACCTAATGGAATCGCCAATATCAGAGTAATTGCCAGCCCCAGCAGGTTGATCATTAACGTAATCGGCAGTGCTTCCTGAATTAATCCCTTGGTTACGTTACCGTCTTTATCTGTAGTCTGCCAGAACACAGGCTTCTGGTGGCTTGCGAATGATTTGCCGAAATCAAGCGTGGTTAATCGTTTTAACCATAAACCATACTGAACAATAACCGGTTTATCCAGGTTGTACATTTCACGAAGCTTTTGCCGTGATTCTTCGCTGGCTTTAGGGTTGAAAGCAGATTCGTTGCTTGTGATGTCGCCCGGTGCCAGATGCATAATGAAAAATGAAATCAGGCTGATACCAATCAGCAGTGGAATCATCCAGAGAACACGTTTGATAATGTATTTAAGCATGGTTACTGACTTATTTCGTTACGCCTGAGCGGTTGTGGAATATACCAATCCTGAGAGTTGTGCCCGATGCCAGCCGGGGGGGCAGGGTCGTCTATACCTTTCACACGTTTGTGGATAGCGGTTAGCCCATAGCCTGCAGATAAATAAATAATCGGACTGTCTTCCAATAACATGCGAGAAAATTCATGGTAAATTTTCATGCGCTTATCAGGTTCTAGCTCGAGGCGGCCTTGTTCCAGCAGTTTATCAACAGCAGGATTGTTGTAGCCGATAAAATTAAACTGTCCCGGTGCCTGCTGGCTGGAATGCCAGATATTGAACTGGTCTGGGTCAAGACCTAATCCCCAGCCAAGCACTACCACATCAAAATCGCCGGTTTTAATAAAGCGGCTGATAAAACTGGCCCATTCAATTGCACGTATTTTGACATCAATACCAATATCTTTAAGTCTGCGCTGAATCAGTACCGCTGACTTTTCACGCTCTTTGTTTTGATTAGTTACGATTTCAAAGGCAAAAGGCTTGCCGTCGCGATCCAGTATGCCGTCACCATTCGTGTCTGCAAACCCAGCTTCTTTAAGCAGTGCACGCGCCTTAGCCGGGTCGTAAGGGTAAGGCTTGAGTGCGGTGTTGCTCCAGCGCGTACCCGGTTTGTACGGTGAAGCGATGTTAATGCCCAGTCCTAAATATACGCCATCAATAATCTCCTGCTTATCAATAGCGTAGTTTATAGCATGGCGCACGCGGACATCATCAAAAGGTTTGTGTTTGAGATTAAACCCCATGTAGGTATAACTGTTACCAAGCTCTTTATAGAGGGCTAGTTTTTGCTGTAATTCCGGACGTGCGGGAATGATGCGAGAATATTTGATTGGATCGAGTCCCATGTAATCAATATTATCTGCCATCAACTCCAGAAACTGTGCTGAGTTGTCTGGAATGATCCGTGTGATTAGCTGGTCAATTTTGGCCTGACCCAATACTGAGTTCGGATTTCTGGACAACTTAAGATTTGCACCATGTGTCCAGCGGTCAAGTTTATAGTAGTGGCTGCCTGTAGGGTTGCGTGCAAATGAAGTTGTGTGTAAATCTTGCCCCTGCAGCAAGTGTTTAGGCAATATTTGCAATCCTGCCCAACTGTCCAGAGCCGGCGCATAAGCCTGCTCATATGTAACAGTAAAAGTGAGCGGGTCAGGGGTTTCGGCTTTTTTAACCAGCTGAAAATCTGAGGCGTATGGGCTTGCTGTTTTTTCATCGGTAACTGCCTGCCAGGTGAATAAAACATCTGCGCTGGTTAATGGCTTGTTATCCGCCCATTTTAAATTGGGCTTTAGCTTGAAAGTAATGGTTTTCTGGTCGGATGAGATTTCCCAGCTTTTTACCAAGTCACCTTCAAGTTCAAGGTTTTTGTCATATTTGAGCAAGCTGTTGAATATATTCGAACTGATTGCTGATGATGCAGATTCGCCGGCAATCATTGAAATGAGGCCGCTGGGTTCTCCGGTCATGGCACTGATTAATGTGCCGCCAGATTCAACAGAATAATTTCTACTAAGGTCATTATTATTTGAAAGCGAATTATCAGAGGATCCGCATGCTGGAATAATGAAAGTGACAAGTACAATTGAAGCTGATTTGATAAGGCTAGAAAATGAATTTGTCATCTTAATTTTTTTAATGTTGTTTATCTAAACTTCATCAGATTGCTTAATTGTTAGTTTGTTGCCGGGTTCAATGTGGCTACCGTATTTTTTGTTCCATCGTTTAAGATCTGCAACTGCAACATCGAATTTTTGAGCAATGCTGTGAAGCGTATCACCACGCTTTACCACATAAGTCTGTGCCTTTTTAATTTTTGTTTTGCCTGTTTTAGAGTGATTGCTTTCTGCAACTTTAATGATTAATACATGGCCGGCTTTTACCCGGCTTGATTTAAGCGAGTTAGCAGCCATTATTTGCTTAACGCTAACACCATAGCGTTTGGCAATGTTCGCCATTACCTCACCTTTTTTAACTTTGTGTGTGACGCTGCGGTTTTGCTTTGGTTCATTTTCGCTGATTGATTCGAGCTCGGATGAATTGTCTTGGTGACTTGCAATGTTGATATTGTTAACACCATGATCCGGATCGCTGGCAAGTTCCGTATCCATT
>JBFZCQ010000102.1:0-4904 GCA_041307905.1 Methylotenera sp. | reverse complement strand
CCAGATCAATCCTCAGCTTGAGCAAGACCTATATGCTGCACTGAAAAGCAAAGATCAGTCTGCGGTAGCTGCACTGACTAACGGTCTGGATAAAAATACACGCGAAGCCTTGCTGAACCTGACCGAGCTCAATGGTGATAAATCCATACTGGCAAAAGCCTCTGACTTATTGCCAGATATGCCGGCAATCAAGCAGGCTTTAGACAGTCTGGAACAAGTAGCTGATGGATTGCATGACCTCGGCGTTACGGTAAGTTTCGATTTGAGCGAGTTGCGTGGATACCATTATCACAGCGGTATCGTATTTGCCGCCTATGCGCAAGGTTATAAGGGACCGTTAGCATTAGGTGGCCGTTATGATGAGGTCGGGCAAGCTTTTGGCCGCGCTCGGCCAGCAACTGGTTTCAGTCTTGATTTGCGCGGTGTAGTCACTGCGCTATCACCGGCACAGTCAGAAATGGCAATCTTCGCACCGGTTCAGAATGATAGTTCGCTGGTCGCTAAAATAGCTGCGCTTCGCGCAGAAGGATATGTAGTCATTCAGGAACTTCCCGGTGTTGAATCTGATTTTGCTGAATTGAATTGCAATAAAAAACTTGAGCATTACAATTCCGGCTGGCATGTCGTAGACATTGCAAAGGCTTAGAAGATAATCAGCGATGCCGTTAATAATGTTATCGCTAACCATATGAAATTAACATTTAATTAAAAAGTCGACGTTATGGCAAATAAAGCAGCAAAGAATGTAGTTGTCATCGGTACCCAGTGGGGCGATGAGGGTAAGGGTAAAATCGTAGATTGGCTGACAGATCATGCGCAAGGCGTGGTGCGCTTCCAAGGCGGCCATAATGCCGGCCATACATTAGTGGTCGGGCAGGGTGATGCGCAGCGTGTTTACAAGCTTAACCTCGTACCATCAGGTATTGTTCGTGCTGGTGTTAACTGCTACATCGGTAATGGTGTGGTGCTGGATGCCGGCCATTTATTGGGTGAGATTGCTGCGCTAGAAAAAGATGGTCTTGAAGTTAAAAACCGCTTGAAGGTTAGTTCAGGTTGTCCGTTGATTTTAAGCCACCACGTTGCTGTCGATGTGGCGCGTGAAGCCAAACGCAGTGCCGATAAAAAAATCGGTACAACAGGCAAGGGAATTGGCCCGACTTATGAAGACAAAGTAGCGCGCCGTGCGTTGCGTGTTTATGACTTGTTTTATCCACAGCGCTTTGCTGACAAGTTGCGTGAAGTAATGGATTACCACAACTTCGTATTGACCAACTATCTTGGCGCAAAAGCGGTTGATTTCAATCAGCAATATGAAGCAAGCATGCAGCATGCGATTGCATTAAAACCGATGATTGCAGATGTATCTGCCGAGATCTATGCAGCGAATGCCAGAGGTGAAAACCTTTTGTTTGAAGGCGCACAAGGCACCCTGCTCGATATTGATCATGGTACATACCCTTACGTGACTTCAAGTAACTGTATCGCTGGCCAGGCATCTGCCGGAACCGGTGTGGGTGCCAATATGCTGCATTACGTGCTGGGCATTACTAAAGCCTATACGACGCGTGTTGGCGGTGGTCCTTTCCCTAGTGAGTTGGATATTGAGACTGCAGGCGCGCCTGGTTATCAGATGTCTAACAAAGGGCAGGAAATCGGTACAGTGACCAAACGCAAACGTCGCTGCGGCTGGTTTGATGCTGCTGCGTTACGCCGCTCAGCCATGATTAACGGCCTGACTGGCCTGTGCATCACCAAGCTGGATGTGTTGGATGGTATTGAGTCACTCAGTATTTGTGTTGGCTATGAGTTGGATGGTAAAAAAATAGATTTGTTACCAGTGGGTGCAGATGACGTTGAGGGTTGCAAGCCGATCTATGAATCTATGCCGGGCTGGTCTGAAAGTACATTCGGCGTGAAAACTTGGGATGGTTTACCTAAAAATGCACAGAACTACCTTAAACGTTTAGAAGCTGTTTGCGGCGTGCCGATTGCAATTGTTTCAACTGGTCCTGAGCGTGACGAAACTATCGTGATTGAGCATCCTTTTGCTGCATAGTTAATTTTTAGCGCTTTAATGAATATGGTTTCAAGCGCTAAATCTATCAGTAAATTTGTCGCCAGCCTGCTGGTGTCGGTATGAAAGTTGGTAATTGAATGAATCAACGCCTAGCATGGGCCATTACTGGCTCTGGTCATTATCTGCGCGAGTCACTAGCAATATTGCAAACATTGAAAAATGTTGACGTTTTTTTAAGCAAAGCCGCTGCAGAAATTATTCAGCAATATGGATTTCAGGAACAGTTGATCAACACTGGTCATCGTGTTTATCAGGATAAAACAGCGAGCAGTGTGCCGGTTGAGCTGTTTTATCAAGGTAAGTATCATATGCTGGTTATTGCACCAGCCACATCCAACACAATTGCCAAAATGGCTTACGGATTTTCTGACAGTCTGGTCACTAATCTTTATGCGCAAGCCGGAAAAACGCGTGTGCATAGCATCGTGTTTGCTTGTGATACAGGACCGGAGCTGGAGTCTGAAGCGCCGCGTGAAAATATGGTCAAAGTCTATCCGCGTGCCATTGATCTGGATAATATCAACAAGCTCATGACTTTCGAAGTGACTACTGTAGTTGCTGACATGCATGCTCTTGCACAGGCTATTCAGGGTAGGTTAAAAACGCTGGCATAGGTTTAATTCATGATCCAGAACCTTCTTTTTTTAACTGGTAAGCTCGCAGAAAAAAGCCTGAACAAGGTGTTGAGTGAAGTACAGGGCAACCCTAAAACACCGCCATTCAAATATCGCGTAGAACAAATTGGCGTATCAGTTGCAGCGTTGATGACGCCGGATTTAATTGCACGCAGAGTTAAACAAACCGGTGATGCCGATAAAGTGATTGTGCCGGGCTTGTGCCAGGGAGATTTGACAAAACTTGAAGCGCAATATGGCATACCAGTTGAGCGTGGCCCTGAAGATCTGAAAGATTTACCCCAATACTTTGGCCATGCCGGCGTAGAACCTGATTTAAGTCGCTATAACGTACAGATCTTTGCAGAGATTGTCGATGCCCCTTATCTGAGTGCAGAAGATGTCATTAAAAAAGCAAAGCAGTTCCGTCAACAGGGCGCAAATGTCATTGATTTGGGCTGCCTGCCCGGCGTGCCTTTTCCGCATTTGGCTGATACGGTCAAAGCATTAAAACAGCTGGACTTCAAAGTCAGCGTTGATTCGCTGAATACTGATGATCTGCTCCTGGCCGGACGTGCCGGCGCTGACTTTTTGCTAAGCCTTACCGAAAAAACCTTGTGGATTGCAGACGAAGTAGCCTCTGTGCCAGTGTTGATTCCTGCCAAGCCGCATAGTTTAGCCTCGCTGTATCGTGCCATTGACCTTTGTATTAAAAACGGTAAGCCGTTTATTGCCGACGCTATTCTGGATCCCATACATTTTGGTCTGACTGACTCGATTGTTCGTTATCAGAAGCTGCGTAAAAAATATCCTTATATTCAGATCATGATGGGGATAGGTAATTTAACAGAACTCACGGATGCCGATACAACAGGTATTAATGCTTTGTTATTCGGCATTATCAGCGAGCTTGATGTTAACGCGGTGCTTGCCACCTCGGTGAGTCCGCATGCTGTTCATGCGATTGCTGAAGCCGATATCGCCAGACGTATGATGTTTGCTGCAAAACAGGATAGCAGATTGCCGCGTGGCTATAGCAATGATTTATTAGGCTTGCACGACAGGCGGCCATTTACCTATAGCAAAGACGAAATCAGAGAAATTGCAGTGCAGATAAAAGATCCTAGCTTCCGTATTCAGGTTAGTGAAAATGGCATACATATTTATAATCGTGACGGTTTATTTGAGCATACCGACCCATTTGCGCTGTATCCGCATCTTAAAGTGGAAGATGATGCTTCTCATGCTTTCTATCTTGGGGTTGAGCTGGCGCGTGCCCAGATTGCATGGCAATTAAAAAAACGATATGTTCAGGATCAGGAGCTGAACTGGGGTACAGCTAACGGCGTGAAAAATATAATTGCCAAGACTGCCCATCGTGAAGCTTCGCTCAAAGAAAAGCGGAATAAAAACGGGTAATTAGATGATTTACGAAACGATACTAACCACTATTGATATACAAGGTGAGGCACATACAACACCATTTGGCGTGCGCATGCAGGATGGTTTGGTAGTTATCTCCCCATTTAAACCTTCAACAACGTTAGAAAATATATTGACTACAGGATATGCCGTGCAGAGCCTGACAGATGATGTGCGTGTGTTTGCCGGTGCATTGACCGGGCACAAGGCATGGAGCCTGACTGCTGCAGAAATTGTGCATGGATTTCGTTTAATGGATACCTTGGCACATAAAGAACTGAAGTTGGTAAAAATAGAAGAAGACGATATCAGGCCGCACTTGTTTATGGAGGTCGTTTACGAAGCCCAGCATGCATCGTTTCAGGGATTTAACCGAGCGCAGGCCGCTGTAATTGAATTGGCAGTATTAGTTAGCAGATTAAAGCGATTACCAATGGAAAAAATTCAGCAGGAAATGGATTATTTGCTTATCGCAATAGAGAAAACTGCCGGAGAACGTGAGCTAGAGGCTTGGTCATGGCTAACGGAAGCTGTGATTAACCACCAAGCCGCTTTAAATGATGAGAATCTAGCCTAGTACTTATGTCGCAACTTTTAATTAGTGTGACATCTATAAAAGAGGCGCAAATAGCACTGGAATATGGCGCGGATATCATTGATTTGAAAGACCCTGAACAGGGTGCGTTAGGTGCTTTGCCGATAGCGCTGATAAGTGAAATTGTGGCTTTTGTTAATCAAAATGGTGCGCTGAAAAGAAAATTGACCAGTGCCACAATTGGTGATTTACCTAT
>JBFZCQ010000101.1:0-4520 GCA_041307905.1 Methylotenera sp. | reverse complement strand
GCATCGCTGAACGTGGTTTCTACGTTTTTCAGGTCTAGTGTGACGTTGTGGGCTGGCACTACACCGTTAGCCAATGCGGCTGCGGCAACTTCTGCCTTAGCGCGGGCAAGTAATCTATGCTCAAACTGACCGGGGCTGCGCATGGCGCTGGCAGGAATCGCTCCGTTATGCGCGCTTACAAAATCCATGAGGCCAAAGTCCAGTACCTGCAGCCAGGGCAGGGCGGCAATCTCATGCACTTGTCTGAGCGCACCGTGGGTTTCGATTAGGATATGCACCGGAATCTCGCGCTCTATGCCATGAAACACCGCCATTTTCTGGATGTAGGCAATCATTTCTTTAGCTTGGCTGATGTCAGTACATTTAGGAATGGTGATGTAGCTCAGCACTTTGCCTGCACCACCCACCAGAATGTCCAGATCCTGCTTCCATGCCGGATGCGTGTGGTCGTGAATACGTGCGCCGGCCATGCGATGCTTGTTGGCTTCTGAATTCAGCACACGCACGATCATTTCAGCATGGTCACGCTCCTGCCCTGATGCGGCACCATCTTCACAATCGCAGGTGATATCAAATACCGGGCCTATGCTATCCTGCAAAGACAGTGCTTTCAGGATCAGCTTTTCGCTGCCGGCAAAATGTTCACAGGCCGGGATCAGTGGGAATGGTTTTTCGCCTCCGAAGAGGGCTTCGTTTGGATGTACTGCCATTTATACGTTTCCTTTACGTGGCATTAATACGGTGTAATCAAGGTCTAATACAACATTTGGATGGTAACTGTTTTGCGGTTTCAATTCGGTGACTTCGTCTGGTGTGGCGTTTTTGATGCCCACCATGCGCAACCTTATTGCACCTGCGTCATTCCTGTTCGGCAGTTCAAAGCGATCCAGCACTTCGGTGTAGCTGTAAATGGTGTCACCGGCAAAGCACGGATTGGCGTGGGTGCCTGCGTTAATTGCCAATACAAGGAGCGCGTTCTCTAGGCCTTCATAGCTCAGGGTGCGGCAGGCGGAAATTACAATGCCGCCATACACTAGGCGCTTGCCGAATGAGGATGACTGCATCATATGTGCGTCAAAATGCAGACGTGCATTGTTCTGATACAAACGCGTTGCCAATGAGTGATCGCTGTCGTTAATGGTCATGCCGGCAGGGTGGTCAATACGCTCGCCTTGTTGGTAGTCTTCCCAAAAATAGCATCCGCCTGTAGTTGCAGTATTAAAGTATCTGGCAGAAAATCCTTGCTGGATAGTCAGGTTTTCAGCACTAACAAAGGCTGGCAATTCCGGAATTACTGTTTGTGGCACAGGGGCATTGAAATCTTTTTTGTGTACCATGACCCAGCGCACCCAGCTTAGTACAGTCTGATTATGCTGGTTGACCGAAGTTGAGCGCACGTAAACCACACCGTTTTTGCCACTGGAATTCTGTTTAAGTCCAATGACGGTGCTGGATGTGCTTAAAGTATCACCAATAAAAACTGGCTGTATGAAACGCACATCGGCATAACCGAGGTTGGCGACTGCATTTACGGAAATATCCGGTACGGTTTTGCCGAAAGCAATATGGAAAGCCAGTAAGTCATCAATCGGTGCGCTAGCGTAGCCCAAGGATTGCGCAAATGGCTCGCTGCAATGTACAGGGTTACGCGCGCCGGTAAGTGCGATGTAAAGTGCCGTATCACCGGCGGTAATCGTGCGTGGCGTGGCGTGCTGAATTACTTCATTCAGAGTGAAATTTTCAAAAAAACGGCCAGCGTTGATTTTGTTATTAGCAGTTTTGTTTGTGTTCGACATTTAGATAAATTCTTCTTCAAGTTCGGCAATGGCTTCATGCAGTTTGATGAGGCGCTGCGCAGCTTTAATATGGTGATGCTCGACCATTTTGTCGTTGACGACTACAGTGCCGTGGCCAGCTTCATTTGCTTCTTTCAGGGCTTTGATGATCAGCCTTGCATTGGCCACCTCAGTGGCTTTTGGGGTGTAGGCATCGTTGCAGTAGGCGATCTGTGCCGGGTGCACCAGTGATTTGCCATCCAACCCCATGTCTCGTCCAAGCCTGCAGGCATATTCAAAGGAGTGCATATTTTTGAAATCACTGGTAATGCCGTCAATCACGCTGCGGCCATAGGCGCGTGCCGCTAATATCACGAGCGATAATGAAGTCAGGATCGCAGAGCGCTCATGGGTGACATGAGCATGAAGCTGTGAAATCAGGTCTGATGTCGCCATCACGATACAGATGATGCGATCAGAGGCAGCCGCAATCTCTTTGGCGTTGAGCACCGCGAGCGGACTTTCTATCATGACCATGATCGGCATATGTGCGCCGCCGGCTTCATCTAGGCAGGCCTGCGCTTTCAGCACGTCTTCGCGTGACTCTATATTAGGAAACAGAATCGCATCGGCACCGATATTGGCAAGCGCTTTAATGTCATCCTGGCCCCAGACCGAATCCAGGTTGTTGACGCGTACCACAACCTCGCGGTTGCCATACCCACCTTGTTTAATGGCTTCAACAACATTGGCTCTGGATTCTTCTTTGGCGTCGACCAGAATCGGATCGCCCAGGTCAAGGATGACGGAGTCTGCTGCCAGCGTACGTGCGCGATCCAGATAGTGTGGGTTGCAGCCCGGCACATAAAGCATGGAGCGTCTTGGACGTATGAGTTGTTCCATATCAGTATGACTTCAGTAGTGATGTTGAATCGATTATATAGATTAAATTATTTTCGTGTCAACATATATCTTATGTCTTATATAAGATATAAAACACTAGACTATTTTTTTTCACCGTGATATAAATTCGTAAAGTGAAATTCGAATAGCAGTAAATATTGCTGATCGAGCAAATAGTGTTAACTGAATGGGTAAAGATAAAAATGGACAAGCAACTTATTTCACCAAACTATCGACCTTTATATGAACAGATCAAGGTGCTGATTACACAGAGCTTGATAGGTGGAGAATGGCACCCTGGGGAGATTATCCCCAGTGAAATAGAACTGGCGGCGCGCTACAAGGTGAGTCAGGGGACGGTACGTAAGGCGATTGACAGCCTGTCGGCCGAGAATATTCTGATTCGTCGTCAGGGTAAAGGTACATTTGTAGCAACGCACAATGCCGATGTAATCAAGCTGCGGTTTTTACGGCTGACTTCAATCAGCGGAAATAAGGAGCTGCTGCAGAATGAGTTTATCTCCTGCATAAAAACCAAAGCTGATGCCAATATTTCAAAAATATTAGGCATCAAAGCAGGTGCAGCAACAATAGAGATAAAACGCCTGCTGACATTTTCAGGCCGCCCTTTAATCTATGACCATATTATTGTGCCGGCATTACCTTTTAAAGGTTTAAATGGTGCAAAAGTAGAAGAATGCAATGGCTCAATGTACAGCATGTATGAGTCTCAGTTCGGGGTGCGCATGATACGTGCGGAAGAACGTTTAAAAGCAGTAGGTGCCTCACCAGAAGTTGCCAATGCGCTAGGTCTGAAAGAAGGATATCCGCTATTAAGTATAGAACGGGTTTCATTTACTTACGGCGATAAGCCGATGGAATGGCGATTAGGCCTGTGCTTGACGGATGATCACCATTATCTGAGCGAGCTTGAGTAATACTTTTTTATAACGACTATAAGCAAGTATAGAAAGATAGCTAATGGATGATTTGAAAAAACGCGCGCTTGATTATCACCAGTTTCCGATTCCGGGGAAGTTGAGTGTGGAATCATCCAAGCCATGTGCAACGCAGGACGATCTTTCCCTAGCATACACGCCGGGTGTGGCGGAGCCAGTGCGTGAGATTCATGCAGACCCTGCAAATGCTTACAAATACACAAATAAAGGTAATCTGGTAGCTGTGATTACTGACGGTACTGCGGTGCTGGGGTTAGGCAATATGGGCGCTCTTGCAAGCAAGCCGGTCATGGAAGGCAAAGCGGTTTTATTCAAGCGATTTGCCGGTATTGATGTGTTTGATATTGAGATCAATGCCAAAACGCCGGATGAGTTTATTGAAACTGTAATCAATATTTCACCGACTTTTGGTGGCATTAATCTGGAAGATATTGCTGCGCCGCACTGTTTTTATATCGAAAACGAGCTGAAAAGGCGTCTGGATATTCCTGTGTTTCATGACGATCAGCACGGCACTGCTGTGATTGTGGCGGCATCATTGCTGAATGCGCTTGAACTGCAAGGCAAAACCCTGCCTGCTGCAAAAATAGTATTTCTCGGCGCAGGTGCGGCTGGCTGTTCATGCGCAAAGTTGTTAAAGCTGATGGGCGCGACCAATGTGACGATGGTAGATAGAACTGGTGTGCTGGATACTAATAGAGCTGATCTGCATGACAACAATCGCGAGTTGGCGATTGCGCCCGGCGGTGTAACAACGCTGGCTGAGGCTATGCTTGGTGCAGATGTATTTATCGGCGTTTCAGCGAAAAATGCACTTGATGCGAGCCTGATTAAAAGCATGGCAAAGAATCCGGTGATTTTTGCACTGGCCAACCCTGACCCT
>JBFZCQ010000100.1:0-8597 GCA_041307905.1 Methylotenera sp. | reverse complement strand
CAGTGCAGCCCTGTTCGACAAAATTCCCGACTCAGGCTCACGTGCGGTCATTCTGCTATCTGACGGTGCCGGCCGTTTAGACGCCGATACACAGCAGAAAATCAAAGACTGGTTTGACCGTCTGCATATCAGCCTGTATTGGATTGTACTGCGTCAACCCGGTGGTTTGAGTATCTTTGATCCAAATTACAAACCGGTTGAAGATCAGCCGCTACCTCCGGAAATCGAGCTCAATGAGTTTTTCAAAACACTGAAAACACCGTTTAAAGCTTATGAAGCCGAAGACCCTAAATCTTTACAGTTGGCGATGAATGATATTAATAATCGCGAGAAAAAACCGATTAAATATTTTGAGAAAATACCAGGTCATGACTATTCAAATGTCTGCTTCATTATCGCAGCACTGATGATTGCGTTATTACTGGGCGTGAAACACTTAGAGGTTAGAACATGGCACTAAATTTAAACACACTGGCAGCGATTAAATTTTCACGATTCTTTACAGTGAAAAAGCTCACATGGCTATTTGCGCTCATTGCAATTATTGCAACCGCTTCTGCGATATATAATTTCAGCCGGATGCAGCAGATAGAATCCTTTAATGAAGCAATCAGTGAAGGCAAACCGCCCAAGTCTGACTTGCAAAGCTTTGAAGCAAAATTTGCTACAGCGTTCTGGCTGGCAAAAAATGAGCGCTATAAAGAAGCTACCCTGCTTTTCAACAAAGCTCTTAATGGCGCCACAACAGAACAAAAAGCAACGATACATTACAATCTTGGCAATATTTTCTTTCTGCGCGGCTTGATCATTAATGGTACAAGCATGACTGTACGTGATGAAGCTGAATACTTGCTACGCCAGGCTAAAACTGCTTATCTGCAATCATTAAGATTTGACAATTCAAATTGGGGCGCGCGTCACAATCTGGACCGCCTGCTCACAATGCTACCGGCCACACCGACACCAGGCGCGGGCGAAAGTGACACCCCAGGGTTGATCATGGGCAATATCCCTGTTGGATTGCCTTAAAGGATAGTCAGTCATGCATAACTTATATAATTACTTTCGCCACCGTCGCGACGTAACATTGCTAGCTGTAGCTCTGCTGCTACTGATCATCGCATTGTTTAACCCGAAAATACCTATCAAACGGGATATTTACAGTTACATGCTGGTAGCAGACATTTCACAAAGCATGAATACGGTAGATAAAACCCTTAATGGTAAGCCGGTATCGCGCATGGTGTTTATGCAGGACTTAATGCATAGAATGATAGGAGAACTGCCGTGCGGCACTAACGTCAGCATGAGTCTGTTTGCCGGTGTAAGTGTAGCTGCACTGTATTCGCCGATTGAAGTCTGCGAAAACTTCGATGCGATTAATGACACCATTGATCATCTGGACTGGCGCACTGCATGGTCAGGTAACAGCCGCGTTCGTGCGAGCATGATCACCCTAGCTAAAACCATACGCTCATTTCCAGAACCAGCACAGGTTGTGTTTTTTACCGATGGAGAGGAAGCGCCCAAGCTTCACGTATTTAACAGAAGTGATTTAACTGCTTTTCAGGGCGGCGAAGATTGGCTATTTGTGGGCATTGGATCAGATGTTGGCACCCCAATTCCAAAATTTGATGAGCGTAACCAGTTAATCGGCTACTGGTCAGGCGACAGCTTTGCGATGCAGCCGGGCATTGCACAGATTTCAGAATCAAATCTGGGTGTGCGCGATGATAACGTTGCCGGTGGAACCAGCGATCGCTATTTATCCAAGCTTGATGAAGAATATCTGAAAGACCTCGCAAAAGAGGTTAATGGATTATATGTGCGCGGTAATGACGTGCATGATGTATTAAGCGCCATGAAAAAACAGAAGCCTGTTCGTAAGGACAAGGCTGGCTTTGAGATTCGCTGGTTATTAGCTAGTCTTTCCGGCATCCTGTTTATTTTAGCCTACACGCCAAAACATCCGATACAGGAACTCAAAACGCAATGGCGCAATTTAATGCTGCGCCGCAGACAAAGAACAGCTTAGTCTATTCTTTAGGCTAAACTTAAGGTATTACGCTGATTAGGTCCTCGTTGCGAGCGATTTAGCCTTTAGCAGCAAGCATTGCGTGGCAGAAGGCAATACATCTTTTGTTCTAAAAAGGGATTCTGGATTGCCATGCTTCGCTCGCAATGACGTTAAAATGAGTAAATCAGTGCTTCCTTACTTAACTCATAACGTATGAAACTACATATTCATGTGGAACAAAATTGATTTGATGCTAATAAAAATAAAAAAGCCGGAAGCATAAATGCTTTCGGCTTTTTATATTTGGAGCGGGAAACGAGGTTCGAACTCGCGACCTCAACCTTGGCAAGGTTGCGCTCTACCAGCTGAGCTATTCCCGCACATTTAAAACTAGTGGATTTTATATAAAATCCACAGAAAAATCTGGAGGCGCGAACCAGAGTCGAACTGGTCTAAACGGCTTTGCAGGCCGCGGCATAACCGCTTTGCTATCGCGCCATTTAATTTCAGCATTGTAAGCCAAAATTAATATTAAGTATGCAGTCAAATACTAACTGAAACTAAAACGGCGAAAGCATAAATGCATTCGCCGTTTTTAATATTTGGAGCGGGAAACGAGGTTCGAACTCGCGACCTCAACCTTGGCAAGGTTGCGCTCTACCAGCTGAGCTATTCCCGCATTGTCATTACGTTGTGTCATCGTTAAGACAGGCGCCATTATAGAGATTTTGCGCCTCTCGTCAAGTATATCTTACGTAATTTTGCCAGTTTATTTCTGCTTTATTTTCGGCATCGCAGCACGCAAATAATAAACCATTGATAGTAATGTTAAAAATGCCGCAACAACAATCAGCACATGTCCGACATCTTTGGTTTTAAATACTCCCAATGCACCCAGGTCCACATCATTCCAATATAGTAAAAGTATAATGGCCAGCATTTGTGCCGCCGTTTTGATTTTACCTATCATCGCAACGCCAACACTGCTACGCTGACCTTCTCCAGCCATCCACTCACGCAGAGCACTAATTGCAATCTCGCGTCCAATAATGATCAAAGACACGATTGCCCCCACACGATCGAACTCAACCAGCACAATAAGCGCAGCTGCCACCATCAACTTATCAGCAACAGGATCCAGAAACGCTCCAAACGAAGAAGTTTGTTTTAAGTAACGGGCAAGATAACCGTCAAGCCAATCCGTTAAGGCGGCAATTATAAAAACAGCTGATGCAAACAAATTAACCTGATGAGATGGCGTCTCACCTAATGTACGCAGATTTTCAGGCCAGTAGAAGGCTCCCACAAACACAGGGATCAATAAAATGCGTAACCATGTCAGCATGGTTGGGACATTACAAATCATTTAATACAGCTCCCCTGTCAATACAATTAAATGCAGCCGCCCTAATGCAGCTCTCCGTATATCTTTTCTGCCAGCGCCTGGCTAATGCCTTCAACATTCGCAATTTCGTCAATACTAGCACTTTTTACGCCATCTAGCCCGCCAAAGCGTGTTAACAGGGCTTTGCGCCGTTTAGCGCCAATACCTTCAATATCTTCTAGAGTTGAATGCAGTCTTGCCTTACCGCGCTTTGCCCGATGGCCGGTAATAGCAAATCGGTGTGATTCATCGCGTATCTGCTGCAGCAGATGCAAGCCTTTATTATCTTTTTCCAGATTAATCATTTCACCGGTATCGGAAAAAATCATCGTTTCCAGACCTGGCCTGCGCTCTTCACCTTTGGCAATACCCACCAGCAGGATGTCATCCAGGCCAACTTCTGCCATGACCTCCATCGCCACACTGAGCTGACCTTTACCGCCATCAATAAATATCAGATCCGGACGCACACCCTCACCTGCCGCTACTTTTTTGTAGCGCCGAGTCAGCACATCGCGCATCGCAGCGTAATCATCACCGGGCGTAATGCCAGTGATATTGTAGCGGCGGTACTCGCTATTCTGCATATCACCGCGGTCAAATACGACACAACTTGCCACTGTCGCCTCGCCCATAGTGTGGCTGATATCGAAACATTCTATACGCTCAGTACTGTCAGGCAAGCTTAGCGCCTCGCGCAGCGCTACCAGCTTGGCCGCCTGATTTGCCGAAGTTGCCGCAAGCTGACCTAATGCCAGCTCTGCATTGGTTTGCGCCATCTTGAGCCACACGCGCTTATCACCGATAGCATTGGTATTGATCTTCACTTTGCGCCCAGCCTGCTCACTTAACACCTCTTCCAGCACAGCCGTTTCAATTTTTATACCAGTCACTATCAAGGGCGGCGTGTTTTGCGCTACAGTATGCTGCGCGATAATTGCCTCCATACGGGTTTCCAGCGTTTCTCCATCCGTATTTTTAGGCATGTAACTTCTTTCACATAAGTGACGGCCACCTCGTATCATCACCAGATTAATACAATGCTGGCCCTGCAACTCCGCGCACGCAATCACATCCGCATCCGACACATTAAAATCGCTCACGAATTGTTTGGCCTGCACCTGACGCAAAGCCTGTATACGGTCGCGGAAAATCGCAGCCTGCTCATACTCCTGATTGGCTGCCGCTGTATTCATCTGCTCACCAAGCACATCCATCACCTCATTCGTCTTGCCTTGCAGGAACATAGCGGCCTGATGCACGTCATTACGGTAATCTTCATCTGAAATCAATCCCACACAAGGCGCGGTACAACGTTCAATCTGATGCTGCAGGCATGGGCGGCTGCGGTTCGCAAATACGGTATTTTCACAGGTACGCAGCTTGAACACTTTTTGTAATAACTGAATACTTTCGCGCACTGCAACAGAGTTGGGAAATGGGCCGAAATATTGATTACCTTTGCGCTGCGCACCACGATGAAAGGCCAGTCGCGAAAACTCATCGCCGGTTAATGTAATGTAAGGGTAGGATTTATCATCACGAAACAGCACGTTGTAACGCGGCATCAACCCCTTAATGAGGTTGTTCTCCAGCAACAATGCTTCTGCCTCGCTACGAGTCACCGTGGTTTCAATTTTGACAACATTACTCACCATCATACGCGTACGCGGGCTAGGCAAGTTTTTATTGAAATACGACGAAACGCGTTTTTTAAGGTCTTTTGCTTTACCTACATAAATCACCTCGTCCGCAACGTTGATCATACGATACACGCCAGGCAGGTTAGGCAGGGTTTTTAAGATAGGTTTAGAATCAAACATGGGGATATTTTAACAGCCCATGACTTGAATGGATTGCATTAGGGGCAACAAATATTATGATTAATATTTGTTGCCCCTAATATTTTGAAGCGTATTAACAAAGAATAAAGCTTACTCTGAAATTTTCTTGATATTTTCAAGACCTGATCTGAAGATACCACTGATTGCAGCTTTAGCCGCTGCATCATCCTGACCTGCTGCACCTGGGTTAGCAGGGTCTTTACGTTTAAACATGGCACGCCATGTCACAATGGTTTTACCATCGGCAGTCGCTTCCACTTTAAGCGTTGCACCATACTCACGCACAGGCAAAACACTTTCCGTGATTTCATATTTAACAGTCATCCCTGCCGCATCATAACTCGTCAGCACTTCATTGATTTTTCCGCCATCCTGCGTTGTCAGCATGCGAGTAGCACCGACTTCATCTGCTTTACCTAAAGTGATTTCAGTTTTAGAAATCGCCGGATGCCAGCTCATGTCACCAAAGCTACCGATTTTTGCCCACACTTTATCTGCGGGCGCATTTATTTCAATTGAATCTTTATAACGAATAGTCTCGTCAATAGCAGCAGAAGCGCTGTAAGTAAACGCGATCATAGAAACTAGCAATGCTGAAAAAAACTTACTCATAAAACCCTCAAAAATGAATTAAATATTGAAAAAAAAGCGCCTACGAATTCATAAGCGCATAGGAATATACAGGTTTGTTAAACAAATTTGTACGAATATAATCATGAATCCAATAATTCCCCTGCAATTGCCCAATCTTCATAAGCCACTTCTTCAAACGTAATGTAAGTATAAGATTTTGGTTTATGTGCGACACGTTCCAGCGTTTCGGTAATTTCTTTGGCAATCTGGGCTTTTTGTTCACGGGTCACTTCACCTGCAAGTTTAATATTTACGTATGGCATTTATATTTCTCCTTTTATTAATCACATCACAGAAACTGATGTTTAAAGCTCATTCTTAATCGCAGCAAACACCTCATGAAACATTGCCTCTGTCAACCGACGCGTTTGTGTGTTGTAGCGGCTGCAATGATAACTATCGTACAACACCAGGCCGTTTGGCAGTATATGACGCGCAGCATGGCCGAACTTGTAGTCTTTGACTTTTGCGGAAAAGGCTTTTAATACAGCGGCATGCGCGACATTACCTAATGCAAGGATGACGCTGCCTGATGCCAAAAGTTTCAGTTCGGCCGATATAAATTGATTACAGATTGTGATTTCCACAGGCAACGGTTTGTTATCCGGCGGCAGGCATTTCACCGCATTGCTGATACGGCAATTAATTAGTTTCAGATCATCATCGGCTGTGACAGATACCGGCTTTGTTGCAAAGCCGTATTTATAAAGCGTTTCGTACAACAGCACGCCAGCATAATCTCCAGTGAAAGGTCGCCCGGTCTGGTTAGCACCGTGCATACCTGGCGCCAGCCCGACGATAACGAACTTTGCGCTAGCATCACCGAACGCAGGTACCGGTTTGCAGAAGTAGCTTGGATGTTTGGCTTTCACCTCATCCAGAAAATTAGCAAGCCGTTCGCACTGCCTGCAATTGATATCAAATGTAGGATCAGTGCTCATGGATGAAAAAACCGGCTTTTTTTATCTGGCCATCACTGCGTAGGGTATGCACAATATCGCGCACCAGATTTAAGGTAAACGCTAAAAGCAATAGCGAGATAAAGACTGACAGTATCGGGTCAATCGGCATCCAGCCTGTGAAATAAATCACCACGCCTGCGGCAACCGCCGCAATCGAGCCTAGCAAGTCACCGACTACATGCAAAAAGGCAGCGCGGTTATTCAAGCTATGTCCATGATGCTCAGCCTGATGGTGCAACTGTTTTGCAACAATCAGATTGACGATCAAACCTAGTGTTGCGATGATAGTAAGGCCGAGACCTTGTACCGGATGTGGACTTTCAAAGCGGTGTATCGCCTCAATCACCACGTAAACAATAACTAACAACATGGTAATTGCATTGATAATAGAAACTGTCAGTTCTGCATAACTTATACCGGAGCGGTGCCGCGCTATATTCGGCCTTTTCGCCATTACACTTGCTAGCCAAGCTAATCCCAATGCGACAACGTCTGAAAACATATGTCCGGCATCGCTGAGCAAAGCCAATGAACCCGTGTACCAGCTGCCTACAGCTTCAATAACGGCAAAAACAAATATCAGGGCAAATGGAATAAAGTAATGATTGTGATCATCGTGCGGATGTTCATGAGCGTGGTCGTCGTGATCGTGACTGTGATTTGACATATGGCAGGTAATTTATAAAGTAATTTACAGACGAAATGCTAACTGAAAACACGACCCTTTAGGGTGTTTAGGTTTATTTTTCAGGTCTATTTCTTCAATCAAATGATTGATAAGGTGAATTTCGAAAATCATTAAAAGCTATAATGCTGAAAATGTTTAATATACCTATTTTTAAGCCTCTTAAAAACTTTAAAGTTTTGGGAGGCAGCACTAGGCGCCCGGAATGCAGAAACCAGAATGTACATTAAAGTACATGAGGATTTCGAGTGCCGCGCAACACCATGATATGCCAAAAACTTTGAATTTTCAGAGGCTTTATGCTCAGTTACCGCCACGCCTTCCATGCAGGCAACCACGCCGATGTACTCAAACACTATGTGCTCGGACTGGTGCTTGCCTATACCGTACAAAAACCAAAACCATACTGGTACATAGACACCCACGCTGGTGCAGGCATGTACAGCCTCCATGAAGGTTATGCCACACAGAATGCAGAATTTGAACAAGGTATCAGTAAACTGATCGCCGCTAAAAACCCGCCTAAACCCCTTGCTGACTATGTGGCGCAGATTCAATCTTTCAATACAGGAAATATTGAGTTCTACCCTGGTTCACCATCTTTTGCAGAATTGTATTTGCGTGCCGATGACAGAATGCGCCTGTTCGAACTGCATCCTAATGATTACAAAATTCTTGAGGAAAACTTCCGCAGGTTTGGCAAGCAGGTGAAAATTGAAATGCAGAATGGCTTTGCCGGCATCAAGGCTTGCCTGCCACCACCAACACGACGCGCGGTAGTGCTGATTGATCCACCCTATGAAGACAAACAGGATTACGAATATGTGGTCGAGACGATTAAGGACAGCCTGAAACGCTTTCCTACCGGTACTTATATTATATGGTATCCACTACTGCAGCGTGAAGAACCAGATGAAATGATAGACAGTCTCATAGCGCTAAATGTCCAGGACTGGCTGCATGTCACCATGTCTATACATGCGCCTTCACCTGAGGGCTTCGGCATGCATGGCAGCGGCCTGTTCATCATCAACCCGCCATGGACCTTGCCTGATACGCTAGATGAAACTAT
>JBFZCQ010000099.1:0-3523 GCA_041307905.1 Methylotenera sp. | reverse complement strand
TGTGGATACAGACCAGATATAACCTGGAACCCTGTCCGCTATGCATTTCGCAGCGTATTATTTTTATGGCGCTTGGTGTTTTGTTCTTGGTCGCTGCAGTGATTCCTAATTTCCCCAGGTTTTTTGCTACGTTCCAGGTTCTGACTGCACTGGGTGGTGCCAGTGTGGCAATTCGCCATTGGTGGATTCAGGCACACCGTGAAAGCATGGTGGCCGATTGCGGCGTAGGTTTTGATTATATGTTCGAGAACTTTCCATTAAAGAAGGCGCTCACATTGGTATTCAGAGGAACGGGAGATTGCGCTGCGATTGACTGGACTTTCTTAGGCCTTACAATTCCGCAGCTATCACTGATTGCATTTGTCGGTTTTGGCATATTTGCACTGTATCTGGCTCGACTAAACAAAAGATAGAGAATTCATTTCATGTACAAAACAATAGATAATTTTGTTGGCAATACACCGCTAGTTAAGCTTCAGCGTATGGCAGGCAATACCAGTAATACAATTTTGCTGAAGCTGGAAGGTAATAACCCAGCTGGTTCTGTGAAAGATCGGCCTGCATATTCGATGATTACTCGCGCAGAAGCGCGCGGCGACATCAAACCCGGTGATACGCTGATTGAAGCTACCAGCGGCAATACCGGTATTGCACTGGCGATGGTAGCTGCAATGCGCGGTTATAAAATGGTGCTGGTAATGCCTGAAAATCAAAGTGTGGAGCGTAGGCAGAGTATGAAGGCTTATGGCGCTGAGTTGGTGCTTACCCCAAAAGATGGCAGTATGGAACTAGCGCGTGATGTGGCCCTGAAAATGCAGGCTGAAGGTGAAGGCATTGTGTTGGATCAGTTCGGTAATATGGATAATCCGCTTGCGCATTATGAAGGTACCGGCCCTGAAATCTGGCGTGATACGGAAGGAAAAATCACGCATTTTGTATCAAGCATGGGTACTACTGGTACGATTATGGGCACCTCGCGTTTTTTGAAAGAGCAGAACCCGAACATCCGTATTGTTGGTGTGCAGCCTGAAGAAGGGTCGCAGATTCCTGGCATTCGCAAATGGCCCCAAGAGTATCTGCCTAAAATCTACGATGCAAAACGTGTAGATGAACTGATTTATGTGAGCCAAAAAGATGCGGAAAACACCACACGCAAGCTCGCAGCGCAAGAAGGTATTTTTGCCGGAATATCTTCCGGCGGGTCTTTGTTTGCAGCGTTACAGCTGTCAAAACGTGTAGAAAATTCCGTTATTGTGAGTATTGTTTGCGATAGGGGTGACCGTTATTTATCAACAGGTGTTTTTCCATCCTGACACAATGAAATACATTTGTACAGCCTGTAGTTTCTTTAGCGCAGTTATTTATAGTTTAAGCGCACAGGCTGTATCAGAAATTTCAATTACAGCCGAGCGTGTTGAACATCCACAAGCTGATGTTCAGCAACTGGCGATCAAACTGAACCTCAAAAAGACTGATATTCAGCTCAGCATTAACTCTGCAATTAAACAAAAGGCAGAAAAAACTTGGACGCAGCTTAGTCTCAATTGTGAGCTGCCTCGTCAGTCGGTTCCTTTTCAATGCGCTGACGGTTTGCTTAAATCCGAACGCTTGAACGTTCCTTTTGGAATTGAATTCTCCCATTTATATACACAAAATAAGCCGGATATTGATGCAACAATTAAGTTTAAAAATGTCAGCTTCAGTGATGAAGCTGGTTTGCATGCGGCGGAGAAACTCAATGGTTCGTGGGTTATCTCAATCAAGCCTTCAGCCGAAGCGTGGTTATGGCATACCGCTCTCTATTGGCAATCAGGAGAGGTGTTCTGGCAGCCTTTTTATATTGCCAACGGCGGGCACCAATTTACTGCTAGCGGAAAATTGGAAAATGAATTGTTAACATTTAATAGCGCACAACTTAAAGTAAAGGACGTGGGTGAATTAAGCGCAAACGGGCAGTTAAGCTTGAAAGATTTTAAGATATTAAATCTGAGTGCCAGCCTGCCGCATCTGAATTTGAATACTGCTTACCCGATGTTTTTTAAACCGCTGCTGGAAAAAACTGCATTTGCACATGCTGAAATTAACGGTGTTGCAGCACTGAAGCTTGAAATAGAGAACGCTGAACCAAGGTTGTTTGAGCTACTGTTAAAGGATGTGGATGTTGCTGACAAGAATGAAAAATTTGCCTTTTACAAAGTAAATGCAAATATCCCATGGGATTATGATGCAGCAAAGGCTGTTAGTTTTGGATATGAGAGCGGTGCGTTGCTGAATCTGCCTTTGGGTAAAACAAATATACAGGCACAAGTAGATCGATATTCACTAATTGCTCCGAGTATTAAACTGCCAATTCTGGATGGTGCACTGAATCTGACCAATATATCAGCGGCACGCAAGGCAGGCCAATGGTATTGGCATTTGGGTGCCAAGCTTGAGGCTATTTCTATGGAAGATTTCAGCATGCATCTTAAATTGCCAACAATGCACGGTAAGGCGTCTGCTGAAATTCCTCTGGTCACTTATGCCGCAGGGTTGTTAACAACCGATGGCAGTGTCGTGCTTAATGTATTTGACGGTACAGCGACGGTAACATCGCTTACCATGCAGTCACCATTGGGTATTGCTCCCAAACTTAATGCTAATATCGCTTTACGTAACCTTGATTTGGGCGTGTTAACCAGCACATTTTCTTTTGGTGCGATTGAAGGCAAGCTGGATGGAGATATTAAGAATCTGGAATTACAAAACTGGAAGCCGGTAAAATTTGATGCCGTAGTACAAAGCAGTCCTGGCAAGTACCCAAAGAAAATTTCACAGCGCGCGGTTGAAAATATTTCAGCTTTGGGTGGAGGCGGTGCTGCCGCTGCTGTACAGCGCAGTTTCTTACGATTTTTTGAGCAGTTTAATTATGGGAAAATGGGTTTGAGCTGTCGCTTACGTAACGATATTTGTGAAATGGGCGGTGTTGAGTCAACGCCACAGGGGTATATCATCGTTAAAGGGAGTGGCATCCCCGCAATTACGGTGATGGGGTACAATAAAACGGTAGGCTGGAGCGAGTTGCTAGCGCGAATCAAGCGCGTGACCGATGGTAATACCAAGGTCATCGTGCAATAATTTCTACTAAAGAAATAGTGCAATAACCTGCCTTAATGAGCAGTTATTTAGAATAAAAGGACAAATGATGAAAAATTGGATGCTTGGATTGGCGTTTGTGTGCGTGATACCGGCATGCGTTACCATTAATATTTACTTTCCTGCAGCAGCGGCAGAAAAAGCTGCGGATAAAATTATTGATGAAGTTTGGCAGTTAAAAAATGGTGCTGAGAAACCTACTGTTAATCAACAAGAGCCTGCAGCTCCTTCTGTTCAATAATCCTAAAAATAAATAAAGGAATCATGATGAAAAAGATATTACTTGGCTTAATGTTGCTGGGCACATTGATAGTTAGCCAGTTTGTTGTAGCCGCTGCAGATTTAGAAGTGAATACACCGGCTATTACCGCAATTAAAAATAGCATGC
>JBFZCQ010000098.1:0-4142 GCA_041307905.1 Methylotenera sp. | reverse complement strand
CAAAACTGGTATATCCGCTAGCCTGTATGGTCATGATTATGCTGGCATTACCTTTTGGTTTCATTCAGCAGCGTGCTAGCGGCGCCAGTACCAAAATATTTATCGGCATCATGCTGGGAGTACTTTACCAAATTCTCAACCGCACTTTTATACATCTGGGCGTATTAAATGATTGGGCGCCGCTATTTAGCGCTGTTACACCAACCATTCTATTTTTAATAGCCGGCTTGGGCATGAAGTATTACGTAGATCGAAGATAACACCAGCAAAACATAACAGCTAACGCGTTCTACGTTTTGCTTTATGCGCCCGTGACGATTCTGTTTTTTAAAAGCCTGTCATGTAAAAACAGGTGCTGCCTGTCAATGATGGCCCACAAAAATCCCAATCCGCATAAAGCCATACTCAGCGTTGCCAGTACATATCTTATGATTGCGACCCTTAGACTTAGTAACTGGCTGTCATTGCCTATCAGTTTTAACTTCCATGCCTGCATTGCCAGCGTTCGCCCAGTCTTTTCCCAGCACCAGACAAAATAAGCTCCTACGATTATCCACAGATAAATTTGTAATAACAGCCGCTTAGCACCGTGTGTCGCATCACCGGCAATCCACACAAAAAACCCGGCACTTACAAAAACAATTGCAATCACGGTTAACAGCTCATATAAAAGACAAGCCCCAAGCTTTATCAGACTCGGGGCTGTCATATTGATTTTTTGAATATTCACAAAACATCCATAGGTTTAGACAATTTGCACTCTGGCACTATTTAAGACTTTTAGCAAAAAGAATCAGTCTAAGCTTGAGTCACCATAAGTTTCCGGCGATTCTGCTCTCAGCTTGGTACGTTCTGACTCTGGCAGCTTCTGGTATTCATTCCATTTCTGGCGTAGTTCACGCTTTTTATCATCTGGCAGCGCCTTGAACTGCTGGTGTCTTTTTCTGGCATTTTCGCGTTCATACGGCGTCATCCGACTCCAGTTAGTCAGCCTTTTTTTAACCAACCCCTGCTTTTCAGGGCTCATCTTTGGGTAATCTCGTGCAATATCAAGCATCTTTTCACGCTGCCATGGGCGTAAAGTATCCCATTCCGATGCCAAAGGGTTTAAAACCTGGCGCTGACTCTCAGTTAACTGTCCCCATGTCTGATTAGCCTCATCCGCATTTGCTGCAACGGTAACCAGCAAAAAAAATGTGAGTAATGCCCATCTTAAACCTAATTGGATTCTATCCATGCATCAAACCCCTTGTCCGCATAAGCTTCTGGTGGCAAATCTGACGCCAACAGAAACGCATCGCTATTTTCTAAATTATGAGTAGTTCCGAACTGCTGCAAAGCAAAAAAGGTAAGCAGCATTACAACTACCAGCAATGCTGCTGAAGCCACACGGTGCTGTTCAAAATTCTGACCTAGATGATCAAACCAGCGCAGTACATGTCCATTTCCGGCAATCTGATTGCCCGTGTTATATTGTGCCTGTTGCTCTACCAAATAAGAGACGGCAGCGTTTCTCGCTGCCGATAAACGCTGTTCCTGCTCCGGGCTAAGATGCTGCGCGCGATTCTTCAGTAAATCAGAAATACCGTGCGCGATTTGCTGCTCCATCACCGGATCTGAAATCACGTTATCATCTATCAAATTTGTATTTTTTCCGTTTGTCATATTGTCTTTATGCATATTCATTTACTGCCCCTTTACTTAGGGAAGTGCTGATTAAATGGCTACGCGGTCGAATTACTGCGTTGCGCGGTACTCGCAACCTCGCCGTATACCTCATACTACCTCGGCTCCTGCATTCCGTGTGCCTGGCACTTCATCACGCTCGCTCAATTAATCAGTGTTTCCCTAGAGCTATTTTTTATCGAATACAGCATTTGATAAGCCCAACTTATCCAACCCCTGTTTTTTTAATTCTAACGCCAATGCATGAACCGCCCGCGAACAGTGAGTCTTCACACTGCCATCCGAGCATCCCATGATTTTAGCTGTTTCAGCCACATCCATCTCCTCCCAGTAACGCAGCACAAAAGCTTCACGTTGACGGGCAGGCAGTTTCTGCAGTGCATTTTCTATTAATTGAATGGTCTGGCTGCGTGCAAGCTGTGCTGAAGGTTCATCACTATCATCCTCAACATCTATCGTTTCTAACGGGTCACGCTCTTCGCTATCGGCATCATTCCCGCCAAAAGAAGAGAGCAGAGTCGTCCATAGATTACGGACTTTTTGCCTGCGCCAGAAATCCCGCATTGTATTCTGCAGTATGCGTTGAAACAGCATAGGGAATTCCGTCGCCGGGCGCTCGCCATACTTTTCTGCCAGCTTCATCATGGCGTCCTGCACAATATCCAGAGCAGCATGATCGTCACGCACGGCATAAGCTGTCTGCTTAAAAGCCCGACGCTCGACAGCTATTAGAAAATCTGAAAGTTCTTTTGGGGTTGCCATTTCAAAGCATTATTAATATTTATGATTATTTTGATTGGAAGGTCTGATTGTGATGTCACATCGCTCATGTTATTCAATCAAAATTTATTTTAACCATTGCTCAATCAAGTAATGGTTAATCTGAAGCAAACTACACGGCAACAAGTATATCAGGTTTATATTTGCACTTTATATTTGCACAGCGCTTAAGCTTGGTTACAATCTTAATCTGATAATGAAATGAGTTAGCGATATGTGGAAACTGATTTTTTTAGGACTATTAATATGGCTGGCTATTTACATTATAAAGCGCAGTATAAAGCCGGTAGCAAAACATCCTGAAAGCGCGAATGAATCTGAAGGCAAAAAGGAAGATCAAGAGCCAGCAGAGAATATGGTGCAATGCACCACCTGCCTCGTACATTTGCCGAGATCAGAAGCTTTTCTGGTTAATGGAAATTTTTACTGCTCGCGGGCGCATATTGAAAATAAATGAGTTTTTCTAAATTCTATTCCAGCACCAATTTCAATAAAAATTTTGCATTGCAGAATGACTTAACACTGCAAGCGCGCGCCATACGCATCATCAATATTTTCCGCTTTCTTTTAAGCCTGATTTTTGTAATTTTCTATGCATTTGCGGATAAGTTAAATTTATCAGCCGACAACGATAATCCGTCATTATTTTTTAGCCTTGCAATCGCATATGCGCTTTTCAGCATCTCACTGTTAGTCATCACACCATTAAAATCTTCAGCAGTAATCTTCTTTCACCCGGTACAGATTGTAATCGACATATTGTTCATCATCATGATGATGTATGCCTCTGGCGGCATACAGAGCGGTTTAGGTCTTCTGCTGATCGTGACTATTGTTACCGCCAGCATGGTGAGCAATGGTCGTTTAGCACTATTTTATGCAGCAGTTGCCACCATCGGCCTGCTGCTTGAGCAAAGCTACCGTATTGTAGAGTGGAGCCTGCCCATTTCCTCTTACACCCAACCAGTCATGTTAAGCCTCAGCTGTTTTGCGACCGCATGGCTAGCCTACAGCTTGGCTAAACGCATACTGCTAAGTGAAGCACTAGCATCTTCACGCGGGGTTGACCTTGAGAATTTGGCGCAGGTAAATGCACTGATTACACAGCAAATGCAGGATGGCGTAATGGTTGTAGATGAGAACCTGAATATCCGCCACTATAATTTACAGGCAAAGCAGCTGTTAACTTTAGAAGAGAATGCCGGCAATGATCTTGGCCTCAGGGAGCATGCGCCCGCGATTGCTAATTTATTAATGTATTGGACGGATGGCAATGATGAGCATAAAAATTTAATCATTCCGGTAAACAACCGCGAATTGAATCTGCGTATTGAACCCATTAATCAGGAAAATCGCAAGCTTGGCGCTGTGATCTTTATTCAGGACTGGAGCAAAATTCAATCTGCAGCACAACAGGCAAAATTAGCTGCTCTGGGCAGGCTGACTGCCAATATAGCACACGAAATCCGTAACCCTTTAAGTGCAATCAGCCATGCGAATCAGTTATTGCAAGAGGAAGAAAACCTTTCGAAAGGGAATGCCCGCATATTGGAAATTATTGAAGACAATATTCAGCGCATTAATCAGATCATAAAAGATGTACTGGAGTTAAACCGCCGCGATCGAACTCATCAGGAAAAAATTGCGCTCAACCAGTTCATTGTTGATTTCCATGC
>JBFZCQ010000097.1:0-9798 GCA_041307905.1 Methylotenera sp. | reverse complement strand
ATTCTATTTTCATTAACCAGCTCGTCACCTCGCTTAAAGAACACTTGATTGAAGGTACATTGCTGGCAGCATTCATTGTATTTATTTTTCTGCGCTCAATACGTTCTACACTGATTGTGGCAACCGCAATTCCGGTATCGTTACTGGCTGCAATTGCCGTGATGTATTTTTCCGGGTTTACTTTTAATTCCATGACACTTCTAGCACTACTACTGCTGATCGGCGTGGTAGTGGATGATGCGATTGTCGTGCTTGAAAATATATATCGCCATCGCGAACATATCGACCCCAACCCGATCAATGCCGCTTTGAACGGTGCGCGTGAAGTGACCTTTTCAGTTACCGCGGCGTCCCTATCTCTGGTTTGTATTTTTGCCCCGGTCATTTTTATGGATGGCATGGTGGGCAAGTTCTTCAACTCATTCGGCATTGTCGTCACCTTTGGCGTACTCGCATCACTGTTTGTATCGCTCACACTTACACCAATGCTGTGCTCACGCTACCTTAATGTAAGCAGTCATGATGAAAATAAAGTATATAGTTTCATCGGCAACATGCTGGGTTCACTGGATAATGTCTATAAAAAGCTCCTGTTTACCTCACTCAAGCATCGCGGCGCGGTGCTATTAATTACTATATTTTTTGTAATTTTCAGCGGTTATTTTTCATTCAAATATGTAGAAAAAGATTTTGTGCCTGAGTCTGACGAGAGCAGCTTCAGTATTACCGTCAAAACTCCGCTCGGCTCCAGCATTGAATACACCGATTCGCGGCTAAAAATGGTCGAAGCAATTGTTGCCAGCCACAAGGCGGAAGTGGACAGCTTTTTCTCTACCATTGGTGCAGGCTCACGCGGACAAGTCAATCAGGGTAACGTCAATGTACGCTTGAAACCAAAAGAACAGCGCAGCAAGAGTCAGCAGGCGCTGATTATAGAACTGAAAAAAGAACTGGACACCATCCCAGGCGTACGAGCAATCCCTACCGGCGCTTCAGTAGTGCGCGGACAGCGCTCGGAAAAACTGCAATTCAATCTGACCGGCAGCAACCTGCAGGAAATCGGCCGCATTTCAAAACTGCTGCAGGATTCTCTCGGCAGCAACTCTAACATGGGTAAAGTTGACCTTGATGTGCAGCTTGACCTACCACAACTCAATATGAAAGTTGACCGCGAGCGTGCTGCAACTCTGGGTTTAAACGCAACTGATATTGCCACAGCAGTCAGCCTTTACGCCGGCGGCATCAACGTAGCTAAATATAATGATGAAAATGGAGATGGTCAGCGCTACGATATTCGGATGAAAGCAGGAGATGAAGATTTAAAAACTACCGAAGATCTGCGTAAAATATTTCTGCGCAGCGGCAATGGCCAATTGGTAAGATTAGATGCTGTTGCCAGCTTTGAACCTGAACTGGGTGCTGCTGTGATCGGCCGTTACGATCTGCAGTATGCTGCAAACTTCTACGCCAACCCTGGCATGCCTCTGGGCGATGCGGTTGAACTGGTCAAAGCGACCGCTGCTAAAATTATTCCTGCCGAGTACAACATCAAAATGGTCGGTCAAGCTGAAGAATTTGGCAAAACTTTTAAAAATATAAAATTTGTGTTTTTATTAGCTTTCATTCTGCTCTACATGGTGTTGGCAAGCCAGTTCAATTCATTCATTCAGCCATTCATCATTATGCTCGCACAGCCACTCGCCATTATCGGCGGCCTCATCGCATTACTGATCTCTGGTGACACACTCAATATGTTCTCGATGATCGGCCTGGTGTTACTGATTGGCCTCGTGGCTAAAAACTCCATCCTGTTGGTCGACTTAACCAATCAACTACGTGATAAGGGTATAGCCATCGATGATGCATTGAAAGAAGCGTGCCCGATACGGTTACGCCCGGTGGTCATGACTTCACTGACCATTATTCTGGCATTGCTGCCAGCGGCACTTGGCCTCGGTGCGGGTTCTGAAACTAATAAACCGCTGTCGGTCGCCATCATCGGCGGTATGGTTTCATCTACCTTGCTGACGCTGGTGGTAGTGCCGGCTGCTTATTCGTTAGTGATGCATGGTTTGGAAAAATGGGAGGCTAAAAAGGGAGGCCTGGCTAAAAAGTTTCAGATTTAATCTGAAGATCAAACCAGCTTTTCAAGCAGTTCAAATTGTAAGCCGTTTATTTTAGGTTGCCACATCTCGGGATTCACCGGAAATTCTTTAACAATACCGGTGCGCCGATATCCGCGCCGCTCGTAAAAAGCAATCAGCTCATGTCGCAGCGTAATGACATGCATGCAAAACTTACTCACCGACCAGTGCTGTTCGGCAAAGTTTTCAGCGTAAGTAAGTAATTGCTTACCTATACCTAATTTCTGTATGGCAGGGTTAACTACAAACATACCGACATATGCCGCATCAGCTTTTTTCTCAAGACAAACTGAAGCAATCAGATCGTCACCGCGCATGCATAGTAAAATCACGCTATGTTCAGATTCGATCAGATGCTGCACATCAGCAGCCGTTGTGCGCAATCCATCAAGCAGGTCAGCTTCATTGGTCCAGCCTTGGCGGCTGCTTTCCCCTCGATAAGCGGCATTTACCAACGAAGCAATAGCGGCTGATTCCGAGATGATTGCACAGCGAAAAAATAGCACCTGCATGGTTAAACTTTAGATGTAGTTACTAATTTCTGCACAACCAGACTGCCAATCATGTCACCCTGCACATTCACGGTAGTGCGCAGAGTATCCAATAATCTGTCTACCGGTAGCAGAATAGCAATAGCCTCAGCCGGCAACCCTACAGATTGTAGCACCATGACCATCGTTACCATACCTGCGCTGGGAATGCCAGGTGCACCCATTGCCGCAATCATCGCAGTAAAGCACACAATAAGCTGTTGTACGATAGTGAGCTCAACCCCTATCAGATTGGCAATAAACAGGGCTGCTGCAGCTTCATAAAGTGCCGTACCGTCCATATTGATGGTCGCCCCTAATGGCAGCACAAAACCGGCAATTTCAGGCCTAACATTCAATTGCTGACTAGCACAGCGCAACGTCACCGGCAGCGTAGCTGAGCTAGAACTGGTTGCGAATGCTGTGACTAATGCCTCACGCGCACCGCGCCAGAAAACGAGCGGTGACATGCGGGTAAATAAATATAAAATCAGCGGCAGCACCACAACCCCATGCAGCAGCAAGGTACTAACCACTACAGCAACAAATTTAGCAAGGATTGCCAGCATCGCAACATCCTGCCCCGCTACCAGCTTAATCAACAAGGCCATAATCCCAAGTGGTGCCAGACGCATCACCCATTCAACGATCAGCATGGTCACGTCCAGTGCTTCCTGCAAAACTGTACGCAGATGCCTGAAGCGCTCTCCACCCATTACCAGCGCAATACCCAGCATCAGTGCAAACATGACCACCGCCAGCACATTGCCTTGTGACAGTGCAGCAAACGGGTTCACAAACAACCCATGCAGAAACTGGGCAAAGAATTCAGGTAATGGCAGCTGCTTGGCCTCAAAATTTTGCATGGCATGCTCAAACAGATTGAACGAGAGACCAGCACCAGGTTTGAAATACAGGCTGGCTGCCATGCCCAGAACAATTGCTATGACCATGCTGCTGACAAAGAACAATATGGTTGTAAGCCACACTCGCTGCATTTGCTGATGCTGGCGCAGATTTGCAATACCAACAGTGATGGAACAGAATACCAGCGGGATTAGCACCATTTTGAGCAAATCGATAAACAAGGTGCCAACCAAATCTGAAGCATACAAAACCGTTTGCGCAGTCTGATACTCCGCACTCAGCCCATGTAAATAAACACCAGCGGCAACACCGAAGATTGCGCCTAATAAAATCTGTGCGTTAAGGCTGGGCAGCTTCATAAGCTACTGGGGCACTTCTCTAAATACAAATTTAGGGCGCATTACTGCGTTGCGGCTATATTTCAAATGGACTCGCAACCTCGCTATATAATTAATACTATCTCGGCTCCTACTTTCCGTGCGCCTTTGGCACCCAATCGAACTGCTTAAATAGCCGCTTTGGTGTACACGCCCTTCACGCGCGTTACTGCATCCCAAACTTTGCATTTATAGAGGTGCCCTAAATTACTCTGTCTCTTTTGGTTTAACAGCCTTAGGTTTAACAGCTTTTATTTTTTCAACTTTAGGCTTTGCAGTTTTTGGTTTTTCAACCTTTGGTTTATCAGCTTCCGGCTCTGCAACTTTTGCCTTTACCGTTCTAGGCTTCTTAGCTTTTGGTTTAACCTCTTCAAGTTCGACTGTTACACCTGGATCAACTGCTTCAACTTCAACTGGCGCATTAGCTTCACTACTTTCAACATCAGCTTTATCAGCCCCCACCGCATTGGCACCCTGTGTTTTTTCAAACACCGCGGCAAAAAAGCCATCGGTATTATGCAGATGCGGCAGCAATTTTAAATAGTTGCCCGTTTCCAGTTCGATTTGCTGCTGCGCTAGAATTTCAGCCGCATTCAGTAATTTAAAATCCGGGTGCGCAGCCAAAAACTGCTCTGCAATGTTCTCGTTCTCGTCATTAAGTAAACTGCAGGTTGCATAAATCAAGCGTCCGCCAGTTTTTGTAAGCTTTGCCGCGCGTGCCAGAATATTGGTTTGTTTGACATTCAGCTCGGCAACATCTTCCGGCATCTGGCGCCATTTCAAATCAGGGTTGCGGCGCAAGGTACCTAGTCCACTGCATGGCGCATCAACCAGTACACGGTCAAACTTGCCGTTCAGGCGTTTTAATTTAGGATCGGTTTCGCTGCTGATCACTTGTGCATGCATATTACTCAACCCAGAACGCTTCAGACGCTGGCTCAGGTTATGCAAACGTTTCTCAGACACATCAAACGCATATAAACGGCCAGTGTTACGCATCAGCGCACCAATTGCCAGACTCTTACCGCCAGCACCCGCGCAGAAATCTGCAACCATCATGCCGCGCTTAGGTGCCACCAGATATGCCAATAACTGGCTGCCCTCATCCTGCACTTCGATTTTGCCTTCCGTAAACAATATGTGGCGGCCGATGTTCATGCGGTTAGGCATGCGGATGCCAATCGGCGAATAAGGGGTTTTGGTGATGTTGGTTTCGCCGGAAGTATTTTCGGCAATGAATTTTGCCAGCACTTCATCACGATTACCTTTGATCGTGTTCACACGCAGATCCAATGTAGCCTGGTCATGCATGCTGCGGCCAATCGTAAGCGCTTCTTTCTCGCCATATTGCGCAACAAGCTTATCCCACAACCAGTCGCGCACATCAGCCTGCACAGCGAGCGGCAAATTCTCGGTAGATTTTGCCTTGATCATATGCGCCCATTCTTTTTGCTGCTCATTGAGCATGGGCTCTAGTTCGCGGATGCTCATACCCTGCACGCGCAGCAGATACGCTAAAATCAATTTACGTGCGTCATCCGGATCATCTTCCTCATTTGCAGTCACGGTGCTCAAAAAGCGTAAACGGCGCAGAACACCGTAAACACTCTCCGCAACAAACGCACGCTCTTTGGTACCTAGCTCTCTATTATTACGAAAGAATTCGCTTAATTTAGCATCTGCAGGGCTGCTGAATGTCAGCAGATTAGATAAAACAACGGCAGCTTGGCGAATCAGGTTGGGGGTCATGTTAGTTTCTTTACTTAATTTTCTTTAATGTTTTATAGCAAGTGTAGTTAGATTACAGTAATCATGAAAAATCATCATTTACGACTGCTTCTATTCAATTTTTAACTCGGTTAATATCTGCTCAAGTTTTTGTCCGTTATCATCAACCATCAAAATTTTCACCGGTACATAATGATAATCGGCAGCAAGCCACAATTCTTTGTTCTCTTGCGTATCCTGCGCCGGCGGCACCAGATGTAGCGTCTTGTATTGCGCACCGGCACTGGCAATCACTTCAGATTCAGAATTGATATGATATTGATACTGGTTAAGTTTTTTGCCGGTTGTCAGTGTTACTGTGATGTCGCCTTTTAGAGGTTTTGGCAGATACATGAACTGATAGGCAAAGCTTGCCAGATCCTGCGTGCCCACTGTGAGTGGTACTTCTTTCTGTTTGCCTTTTACCGTCATGCGCAGATTCTGTTTAGCCCACTCAAAATCTGCCAGTAATGCTTTCTTTGCGTTATCACCCTGTCTTAATTCAAAATGGTCAGGCTTCAATCCCTGTGGGGTAACTTCACCGCTACTGGTCAATGCGCGCTCACCAAACAATGCATAAACACCGATACCTTTGGTAACACTCTCAACCTTGTAAGTGCTGCCATTGATTGCAAACTGCTCATGCACTTTAGCAAAAGGCTGACCATTTTTTGTTACTTCATACACTGTCTGAATGCGTTTAGGCAGGGCAGCATTTGACAATACCGCCTGCTCTGCGATAGCTGATGTCGCTGATAATAAAACCGCAAAGCTTAATATTTTGATGTGATTAAACACAAGATTTCCTTTAATTTAAGAAACACATCAATCTAACGCGCCAGCAGAGGTTTCGTTACGTAGCGTTTTATTAAATGGCAAATTACTAAACAACTATAGTTGGCGCTTCACCTGCGTTTTGGGCACGAATATGGCCGATTTCAAACACGGTCTCACCCGATGCTTCCAGTAATTGTTTCGCCTGCGCCACATGTTCTTTAGCTACAATCACTGCCATACCGATACCGCAGTTAAAAGTTTTGTACAGTTCACTGGGTACGATATTACCCTGTGCCTGCAGCCATTGGAACAATGGCGGCAACTGCCAGCCGTCAGCCCTGATTTCAGCAGTCAAACCTGCTGGTAACACACGTGGAATATTCTCAGTAATGCCGCCGCCGGTAATATGCGCCATGCCTTTTACCGGCATTGCTTCAATCAATTTCAGCAATGATTTCACGTAAATACGTGTAGGTTCCATTACAACATCTTTGAATTTTCTGCCGTGGAAATCTGATTCAAAATCGATCCCTGATTTTTCAATCAATTTACGAATCAGTGAATAACCGTTTGAGTGTGCGCCGCTTGAAGCCAGCCCCAACACTACGTCACCGGCAGCAATGGTAGTGCCGTCAATCAGTTTAGCTTTATCTGCACAACCTACAGCAAAACCCGCCAGATCGTATTCGCCTGCTGGGTACATGCCTGGCATTTCTGCAGTTTCACCACCTACTAATGCACAGCCGGATTGCTCACAGCCTTCAGCAATACCTTTAATCACCTGCGCAGCTACGCCGACTTCCAGCTTGCCGCATGCGAAGTAATCCAGAAAGAACAATGGCTCGGCACCCTGCACCAGAATATCGTTCACGCTCATGGCTACCAGGTCGATACCCACGGTGTCATGTTTATTTAATTCAAAAGCGAGTTTTAATTTAGTACCAACACCATCCGTACCGGAAACCAGAATCGGCTCTTTGAATTTTTGCGGTACCGCAAATAAAGAACCGAAGCCGCCGATGCCGCCTAACACTTCCGGGCGCATGGTTCGTTTGGCAAAAGGTTTAATTTGCTCAACTAAGGCATCGCCCGCTTCAATATCTACACCCGCATCGCGGTAGCTGATAGAAGTTTTATCTGAATTATTGGCGCTCAAGTCGGTTCTCGCTTTCTACTAAAAGTGTGTTCTGTCGTTATCATCCTGGATATTGGATTAGGGCGCGAGATGATAATGAGGTAGTTTGTGTAGCAGTTTAGTTGATTTTTTAATATACATAGTAATGCTATGCATATTAAAAAATCGGCTAAAATGACCGCAAAATAGCCATCAGCATCTGCGCAGGATTTAAATCCGGCTAATGCAATATTCAGGATGTTACTATTTTAACTGAAATGCCCGATTAACCGAAATTTCAGGCATATCAAAATTCCACAATAATCAAAAGAATGGTGAACTTAGTAAATGGATAACCGCACACATTACCTATGGTGGATTACCGGGTTAGCCGTCTGCATCCTTATTTACCTGTTAGGTCCGATACTGACACCATTTTTAATTGCAGCTATTCTGGCCTATATCACCAATCCGCTGGTGAATAGAATTGATGCGCTGCACTTCTCTTTTTTTAATAAGAAATTCAGCTATAGCCCAAGCCGCATCATTGCGACCTTAATCGTGATGCTGCTTTTATTCGCTCTACTACTGCTGATGCTGGTAATTGTTGTGCCATTAATGCAAAAAGAATTTTTACTGATTTCACAAAAACTGCCGGTCTACTTCAATACTGTAAAAAACTTTCTGGAGCCGTGGCTACTAAAGAACTTTGGCGTTGCACTTGATATCGACTATGCGCAGATCCAGAAGATTGTGACCGAGAACTGGCAAACCGCAGGTAACTTTGCCAAACAGATCGCACTGGGTATTGGCAACCATGGCTTGGCAATCATAGGCTGGATGGCTAATTTGATTCTTATTCCACTGGTTCTGTTTTACCTGCTGGTGGACTGGAACGTGATTATTGCCAAAATCAACCATTTATTACCCAGAAAAGTGCTGGCAAAAACCGTAGAAATCGCCAGCGATATTGACGCGGTGCTGGCTGAGTTCCTGCGCGGCCAACTCGCAGTCATGCTGCTCATGTGTGTGTTTTATGCTACAGGGCTATGGCTATCAGGTCTCGAACTTGCGCTGCCGATAGGTGTGTTATCAGGTTTACTAGGCTTTGTACCGTATCTGGGGATTGGCCTCGGGCTTGGACTTGCAACGATTTCCGGCTTGCTACAATTCGGTAACTTAAATGACTTGATTCCGATCATGATCGTATTTGGGCTTGGGCAGATCGTGGAGAGCATGCTGTTAACCCCCTATCTGGTGGGTGACCGTATTGGGCTCCATCCATTAGTCGTGATTTTTGCCCTGATGGCAGGCGGCCAGTTATTTGGCTTTACTGGTGTGCTGCTGGCACTGCCTGTTTCCGCAGCCATTGCTGTCGGCTTCAGGCATGCAAGGCAACGTTACCTTTCCAGCAATCTTTACATTGGTTAATTTGGTTTGAAACAGTTACTTTTAGACATTCAGCCGCTGGCACCCGCTACGCTTGATAACTTTATCGCAGGCAGTAATGAAGAAGCTTTGCATAGCTTGAAAATGGCAATAGATGGTGCAAATGAAGCACGTTTTATCTATCTGTGGGGCGCACCCGGCAGCGGTAAAAGCCACTTGCTGCAAGCCTGTAATGACTTGGCACTTAATCGAGACCTGCCGCTTAGCGTGGTAGATGACGTGCATACACTGGATAATGAAGCGCAAATCGAGTTATTTAACTACTTTAACCAGCTACGCGCATCTGGTGGCATTCTGATTACCAGCGGTAATGCAGCCCCGACACAAATGGGACTGCGTGAAGACTTGGCCACCCGCCTGGCCTGGGGCTTGGTCTACCAGTTGCACCCGCTCTCAGATGAAGAAAAAGCCAAGGCGCTGAAAACGCACGCTAAAGAACGCGGCATAAAATTGCCGGATGAAGTCGTTGATTATTGCCTGCGTTATTTACGCCGCGACCTGCCTACGCTGATGGCCGTATTAAACGCACTGGATAAATGGTCACTGACCGAGAAAAAACCAGTGACAGTACCGATGCTGAAAAAACTGCTGCAGCTGGAACTGGAGATTTAATCCCGGCAACAACCAGCTGCTGTAAAATTATAATGTTGCTTTGACATCCTCCCCCGCCTAAGGACAGGGGATTCCTACGGAGCTATACGATGATTTGCACAGTCTCTTCGGTGGGTTCTTGCCCTGAGCGCCTTACTGCGCTGCTCATGTCTGACAAGCGT
>JBFZCQ010000096.1:0-3259 GCA_041307905.1 Methylotenera sp. | reverse complement strand
TTATTATCTAATTGCTTGTTTTTTTGTTATGTTTAAATATATCAAAACAAAGAAAAATATTCGATTTGTTTTCATGCAGGAGTTATTAGACTGGGCGGACTAATGCATAACAATCATTTATACTCATAATTTCATATCTAAAGCGGTCATAGTGTTGCTGGTTCGCTTGATTAAACGCGAGGTGTTCCATGCAGTTTATAAAACCCAATTGGCCTGTGCCGCCTAATGTCAAGGCTCTTCAAACAATTCGTACTGGTGGAGTAAGTGTTGCACCTTATGCCAGTTTAAATCTGGGAGCTCATGTTAATGATGACCCGATTGCCGTTGCTAAAAACCGCCAGTTATTAAGTCGGTATCTGCCTAGTGAGCCCGTGTGGGTGAATCAGGTGCATGGGGTTGCGGTGATTGATGCGGCGGTTAGCAATTGTTTGCAAAATGCGGATGCATCGTTTACTAAAGTATCCAATATAGTGTGTGTGACGATGACGGCAGATTGCCTGCCGGTATTACTTTGCGATAAAAAGGGCACGGTTGTTGCTGCTGTGCATGCGGGATGGCGCGGTCTGTGCGATGGTGTGATTGAGGCTGCTATTGCTAAAATGAAGGTGCCAGTTAGCGAGATTCTTGTTTGGCTGGGGCCTGCCATTGGCCCAAATGCATTCGAAGTAGGATGTGATGTCAAAGAGCAGTTTTTAGCCAAAGATGGTGAAGCTGAGTTGGCATTCAAGCGCCATGGTGATAAATGGTTATGCAATATGTATTTAATTGCAAGGCAGCGTTTAAACGCTTTGGGTGTCACTGAGATTTACGGTGCGAGCGTGAATGAAGATTTTTGCACTTACACAGATGAATCCAGATTCTTTTCATTTCGGCGCGATAATGTGACTGGCCGCATGGCGAGTATGATCTGGTTGGAGAATAGTAAACACTAAGTGGATTTTTCGTCATTGCGAGTGACGCATGGTAATCCATGACACGTTGATTTGCATAACGCATGGATTGCTTCACTACGCTCGTAATGAAGGAGTGCAAATGAATCAGCGCTTTCTTAGATTTGAACCTTTTTCTAAATGATAGTCGTCTAAGTTATAATGACGGCTACTCATATCTTTCAAGTGCCGCATGACCATTCCTGATTTTTCCATTCTGACCTGGATTATCCTCACCAGCTTTGCTGGTGGCTTGCTGAGTGTTTCTCTGGCGGCAGTTTTTGCGTTGAATTTGCGCACGGCCTGGATTCCAATGCTAGTCAGTTATGCGATTGGTGCGATGTTAGGTGCGGTCTTCCTGGAAATTTTGCCGCACGCGTTTGAAGAAGCGACAAGTGTACAGAGTATTTCTGCAACGCTGTTGTTTGGTTTATTGCTGTTTTTTGTACTTGAAAAACTAGTTATCTGGCGCCATTGCCATGGTGACCATTGTGAAGTGCATGCAATTCACAACGAGGCTAATTGCCCGGACGTGCAGCATGGCAGTTTAGTGCAAAAGGGTGGCGCTAAATTCAGGCCGGTAGTGTCAAATGCGCCATCTATTGTGCAAAGTCATTCACATAAGCATAGTTATCATGATAGCGGCCGCAGTGGCATGATGATTATGATTGGTGATACTTTTCATAACTTTGTGGATGGTGTTTTAATCGCGGCCGCTTTTTTGGTGGATGTGAAACTGGGTATGGTGACGGCGCTGGCGATTATTTCGCATGAAATCCCGCAGGAAGTCGGGGATTTCCTGATTCTGCTACACTCAGGTTATAGCAAAAAACAGGCATTTATTTTTAATCTGGTTTCAAGTCTGGCAACCTTGATTGGCGGACTGATTGCATACTTTGCGTTGCAATTTGTTATGGGCTGGATACCTTATATTCTCGGTTTGGCTGCCGCCAGTATGCTGTACGTAGCAGTTGCGGACTTGATTCCCAGCCTGCATAAGCGTACTGAGTTAAAGGCTACGATTAGTCAGGTTTTATTGATCAGTCTGGGAGTCGCTACTATCTGGCTTGCGCACATCCTGCTCCAGTAATTGTTTGTTTTTGTAATGGCGGCGATGCTTTGCACCCAGTATCCACAACAGCAGGGCACATGGAATTAAGCCGTAGAAAGTAAAAGTTAGCAATCCCGCAGCTATAGATTCCTGGGTGGCGGCCATTAAGATCACGACGTAAAGCCATGCAATAACAATAATATACATGGCGTAATCATAACGATATTTTTAAGATTTATAGGTTTTTTATGACAAATAAAACAGTAACTAATAACGCTACTCCTAAAGTGGGTTTCGTATCCTTGGGCTGCCCTAAGGCCGGTTCCGATGCGGAACGTATTCTTACCCAACTGCGCGCTGAAGGTTACGAGATATCGGGCAGCTACGATGAAGCCGATTTAGTAGTAGTGAATACCTGCGGTTTTATTGATAGCGCAGTAGCAGAGTCGCTGGATGCCATCGGAGAGGCGATCAATAAAAATGGCAAAGTCATTGTGACTGGCTGTCTTGGTGCAAAAGCCGGTGTGGTTCAGGCGGCGCATCCCAGTGTGCTCGCGGTGACTGGCCCGCACGCACTTGAAGAAGTGATGACAGCGGTGCATGCAAACCTACCTAAACCGCATGAGCCGTTTGTTGATCTGGTGCCGCCACAAGGCGTACGCTTAACGCCTAAGCATTATGCGTATCTGAAAATTTCTGAAGGTTGTAACCATCGCTGCAGTTTCTGCATTATTCCTAGCATGCGTGGTGACTTGGTAAGTCGCCCGATTGGTGAAGTGCTGAATGAAGCTGAGAACCTTGTCAATGCAGGTGTCAGCGAGATTCTGGTGATCTCGCAGGATACTTCTGCTTATGGCGTAGATGTGAAATATCGCCCGGGTTTCTGGAATGGTCGCCCGGTAAAAACACGCATGACAGAATTGACTAAAGCACTTAGTGAGCTGGGTGTGTGGACACGGTTGCACTATGTGTATCCTTACCCACACGTAGATGAGGTAATCCCACTGATGGCAGATGGTTTGATTCTGCCGTATCTGGATGTGCCGTTTCAGCATGCAAGCCCACGGATTCTCAAAGCGATGAAACGTCCGGCCAGTAGCGAGAATAATCTTGCACGCATTAAAGCCTGGCGTGAAATCTGTCCTGATATTACGATTCGGAGCACTTTTATTGCTGGCTTTCCAGGCGAGACTGAAGATGACTTTGAGATGCTGCTCGACTTTCTGGAAGATGCGCATCTGGATCGTGTAGGTTGTTTTGCTTACTCGGCAGTGGATGG
>JBFZCQ010000095.1:0-3428 GCA_041307905.1 Methylotenera sp. | reverse complement strand
CCCAACTGGCTATGGGCGCATAGTGCGTAATGCCACGTATGGCGTGACGGCAATTGTCGAACATAAAGATGCAAGCGAAGAACAGCATAAAATCACCGAAGTGAATACCGGCATCATGGCGATGCCAAATGTACATTTGCTGCAATGGCTTTCAAAGTTAACTAATAACAATGCTCAAGGTGAGTATTATTTAACAGATATCGTGGCATTAGCGGTGAAAGATAATGTTGATGTAGTAGCTGAAATCACAATGGATGAATGGTCGGTGACCGGCATCAACTCTAAAACAGATCTAGCTCAGATTGAGCGTGTTTATCAAAGCCGTATTGCACAGAAACTATTGCTGCAAGGTGTTACACTAAGGGATCCTTCACGTTTGGATGTACGCGGAACGCTTAGCTGCGGTCGTGATGTGGAAATCGATAGCAATTGCCTGTTTGAAGGTACCGTAACACTGGGTGATAACGTTAAAATCGCAGCAAATTGTATTATTAAAAATGCGGTGATTGCTGCAGGCACGCAGATAGCACCTTTTACCCATATTGATGACACGCAGATCGGCGAGAATGCACGCATCGGCCCTTTTGCTCGTTTGCGGCCAGGCACAACGCTTGCGGCAGATACGCATATCGGAAATTTTGTAGAACTGAAAAATGCACAAGTGGATGCAGGTAGTAAAATAAACCACCTGAGTTATGTCGGTGATAGTACGGTTGGTAAAAATGTAAACATCGGTGCCGGCACCATTACCTGTAACTATGATGGCGCAAACAAATTCAGAACCGTGATTGAAGATGATGTATTCATCGGCTCAGATTCACAATTAGTAGCACCAATCACCATTGGCCGCGGCGCTACGATCGCAGCTGGCTCCACTATTACCAGAGATGCACCGGCAGAACAGCTTACTTTCTGCCGCGCCAAAGAACAGAAATCAATTGCCGGTTGGAAACGACCACAGAAAATTAAAAAGTAATACCAAAAGAAAGACTAAACAACTATGTGTGGCATTGTAGGTGCAGTAGCAAGTAGAAACGTGGTTTCAACACTGATTGAGGGTTTGAGCCGTCTGGAATATCGTGGATATGACTCAGCAGGAGTTGCCGTGCTAAATAGCTCTGGTATCGAGCGCGTGCGCGCTGTTGGTCGAGTATCTGCCATGACAGAGAAAGCCAATGAAGTGAGTTTGAGCGGTCAGGTCGGCATTGGCCATACGCGCTGGGCAACACATGGCGGCGTCACCGAAAGTAACGCGCACCCGCATGTATCAAAAGGCGAGTTAGCCGTTGTGCATAACGGCATCATTGAAAATCACGATGAGCAGCGTACACGTTTAAAAATGCTCGGCTATGAATTTACTTCACAGACGGATACCGAAGTGATTGCACATCTGATTCATTTTTATCATCAAGAGTTTAATTTACTGGCTGCCACTCAAAAAGCGGTAAGTGAGTTGACCGGTGCATTTGCGATCAGTGTGATTTCAATTAAAGAGCCTGAGCATATGGTCACGGCACGTCTGGGATGCCCATTGCTGCTTGGTTTAGGTGATAGCGAGAATTTCATTGCCTCTGATGTTTCTGCAGTACTTTCTGTCACGCGCAAAGTGATCTATCTGGAAGATGGTGATGTCGCTGATATTCGACGTGACGGCGTAACAATTTATGGCCGCGATGGAAATACCGTGGAACGTAAAATCCACATGAGTGATGTATCGCTGGCGAGCATGGAATTAGGTCCCTACTCACACTTCATGCAAAAAGAGATTCATGAGCAACCGCGCGCGCTGACAGATACTATAGAAGCGCTGATTGATGATAATAGTTTCTCTGCACAGCTGTTTGGTGCGAATGCCAGTGAAGTATTTCAGCAAATTGACAGTATTCTAATTCTTGCCGCAGGAACCAGCTATTATGCTGCACTCACTGCAAAATACTGGCTGGAAAGCATTGCCAAGCTGCCGACGAATGTAGAAATCGCCAGTGAATATCGTTATCGTGAATCCGTGCCAAATCCAAAGCAGTTAATCGTAACTATTTCACAGTCCGGTGAAACGCTTGATACGATGGAAGCGTTAAAACATGCCAAGGCATTAGGCCAGAATCTGACGCTTGCAATCTGCAACGTGCAGGAAAGCGCGATTCCGCGTGCGTCGCAGCTTGTGTTTTACACACGCGCAGGTGCTGAAATCGGCGTGGCTTCAACCAAAGCTTTCACCACACAGCTAGTGGCTTTGTTCACACTTGCTGCGACGCTGGCAAAACAGCGCGGTTTGCTGAGTGCGGAGGCCGAGCAAGAGTATTTGAACGCATTGCGTCAGCTTGCAGGCAGCGTGCAACATGCATTGAATCTGGAGCCGCAAATTCGTGAATGGGCTAAATCATTTGCGAATAAACAGCATGCATTGTTTTTAGGTCGCGGTATACATTACCCGATTGCTCTGGAAGGCGCATTGAAGCTTAAAGAGATTTCCTACATTCATGCTGAGGCTTACCCTGCCGGTGAGCTTAAACACGGCCCCTTGGCGCTGGTAGACAGCGATATGCCGGTTGTTGTGATCGCGCCGAATGATGCGTTACTAGAAAAAGTAAAATCGAATATGCAGGAAGTCAAAGCGCGTGGCGGAGAATTATTTGTTTTTGCCGATGCAGACAGTCACTTTACCAACTCAGAAGGTGTACATGTAATTCGTACCCCGCGCCATGTGGGTGTGCTCTCCCCTATTCTGCATACAATACCGGTGCAGATTCTGGCTTATCATGCGGCGCTGCTAAAAGGCACCGATGTCGATAAGCCAAGAAATCTGGCCAAAAGCGTTACGGTGGAATAACAGCATCACACACTAATAGCTAAGTTTGATAATTTGAGTCCGTACTTGAAAGATAAAATTCTGAATAGATAGCATAGGATACACGCATGACGGACATCCATTATATGAAAAGCACTTGTTTATTTTTGTGCTTAATTTTGAGTGCATCGCTATCTCTGCCGCTAATAGCTGATGAACTGACTGATAGACAATATAGTGTGACAGAAGCTCGGAAAAAATATGATCTGGAAAAGACCCGCTATGAAGATGCTACCATGCTGGTTAATGCGCAGAAGCAGCGTGTAGCAGAAGATCAGGCCCTGCTTAAGTCAAGGCAAAAGCAACAGGCTGTTGCAAAGGCAAGTATGGATAAAGCTAAAGCTAAGCTGGATAAAGCAAACAGACAGCTTAAACAAACCTGGAAAAAGGGCCAACATTAAATGGAGATCCCTGATTTAAGCAAGCGCCTAAAAGACAGCGGTCTTAATCAAGACCCAATTTTTAATATATTCGGTAGCGCACTAACGGAATCTATAATTAAATCCTATGTTACAAATGATTGTTTGGTGAAGTTATGTCGATATTCGCCTGTAGACCAATATGATCTAATGAAATCTGA
>JBFZCQ010000094.1:0-5415 GCA_041307905.1 Methylotenera sp. | reverse complement strand
AAAATCCGGATGTATGGCTGCAATCTTTACCGACTTAAAATCATTAAATGAAAGCTTGGCAAATGTGGGCGTCCATGTATGTCAAAACAATAGTTAGTATAATTTTGTATTAGACTAACTGACGTCTCTTGCAATAGAGTTTAACTTGTAAGGCGCTAACCCTGCATTGCAGCTATCACTATGCCAGGTACTTTTGCCCAGCTAGCATTTTCTTCCATCATCACTAATCTTTGAGCGACAGTTTTTGCTTTGCGGTGGCTCGCAAACCAAGCTGGTTTGGGGAACGTCGTAAGTGGTGCGCGCAATACAGCTTTTTCTATTCCTTCTAGCATACAACTATTATGCACAAAGCCGTTACCGCTTTGGATGTCTTTTGAAGTTGAGCCAGGATATGCACCCCAAGGTGCTGTGCCTGTGCAAAATAAAAGCCCAATAAAAGTGTTGACTGTAATCGTGCCATATTTAAGATGGCTGATAGCCTGCTCATAGGCGTTATTTGTATTGGTATTTTTAAGCGATTTTGGATGCACAATCAATGTAGCGCTAAGCGTGCCCCATAAGCGATTATTCACAAAATCTGTTGCTGATTGCAAAAACTCGATGGGATTGGCATTACCTACTTGTACGCTAGCGATGACTGAGCAAAATGGCTCTTCTTTATATAAGACTTCACTGGTATCGTCAGGATTAAGGTCTGTAATAAATGTCCAGGGTAATTGACCTGAGCTGGCCTGACCTATCTGATTCACATTACTGCGATTTTTTACTATAGCTTTCCAGCGGTCTTCAGCACCTGGGTAATAAGCAATTCTTGGAGAAATTTCCGCACATACCTCTTGCAAGGCTTTAATAAAGCGCGTGGTACCATCCCAGTTTTTAGGCATCACAAGCACTTTGGCGGCGCAGCACATAAAGGATGCATTCATGGTAAATGCAGCAGCAATCTGCTCGGCCTGAAAGCGTATTTCTTTATCGGTATAAGGACCTGGCACCACGATAATTGGCGAAACATTTCCAAGTTCGGCGGTAATAGGTTTGTGCAATAACGGTTGATTTTGTGCACGGCGCTCATCGGATTCTTCCCCATTATTTCCCCATACGATTTGGTCATAAGTTTTATCTGAACCTGTCAAATGCACTTCGTCTATCTTTGGGTGGTAGACCAAATGCCTGCCAACCTCCGCACCGCCGTATACCACTGCTAAAAAATGTTGGTCAATCGCTGCCTTGAATGCCTCTTCAATATACGGACCAAGGTAGGCGTTTACAGGGTTCATTTTCAGCAGGCACACTTTCCCTTCATTAAACATTTTGGTAATCACATCCATAATACCTATGCTGGCAATATTGCCCGCGCCTAGCACTAAAGCAACTTTTCCCTGATGTGGGTTCTTGTAAAAACTAGCGCGATCGGTTGCTAGACTTTGTTCGGTAACATCAGGCTTCATATGCACATCCACTGTAATATCTTTAAATAAGATACTATCAATAGCGTTATTCGGGTAAACCTGCACTGCAAAATTACCTGTTGCGGTACGTTTTACTTTACCAATTTTAGTATTCCCCGTGCTGGCTATAGATTGCAAACTTTCACGCACCAGGCGCAAGTGGCGCACTACACCCCATGCGCCGCTTGCCCATTCTTCTGCGGCGAGGTTTGAATCTGGTAAAATCCCTTTAGCTATGCAGCCCGCCTGCACCATAGACTCCGCTACCTTCAGGTAACCTTGCTGCATACTGGTGACGAGAGCAATTCGCTTTTCGATCGGTAAGGTTGCAAATTTCCATGCAGCTTCGCGTAAATGTGCGATGGTTTCATCCAACTTGGCTTGACTGGAAGTAGGTGGAGTGGTGGTTTTAGCTTGACCATATTGGCTGATGGGGTAGCTGGAAAATTCGCGGAATTTATCCATTACATGGATATGTTTTGTACTCATGATAGCTCTCCTGCATGTGTATCCAATATAAGAATTAGGTGGATCAAGCCACGTGTTCATATTATAAACAACGTGGTTTGAATAAAAAACGAAATGCATTCACCTAGTCTTTTTTGCCTTTCCAGTCCACTGTATATTCTGTGGGAGAGGTAAAGTAACTGTTAAATTCGCCTTTGCCTTTGATACCTTTATATTTACCAGTGCCGCCTACATATTCCCATTGACCTTTGGAACTGGTCATTGGATTACCATCTCTTATCACAGTAGTTACTTTGCCGCTCCATTTTGCAACTGTAGAGTCAACACCATTGGTAATAGTGTAGTAACCTGAATTTTCGCCATTGCCTTGATGCAGATTGGCAATTTCCGGGTTTGATGCCGTAGCATTTTCGATAAAGCCACCACTAGAAGTGCATGAGGTTTCACTTAACATTACTGCGTAACCATCGGTGTTGGCAATCTCTGCAGAAGTAGGTTTATAGGTACATTTACCTTGCCCCGAGATTGATTCCGCACGGGCATTGATAGCCGCTAAAGAACATATTGCAAAAACAAATGCAGTAATAACACGTTTATTAGTCGTAGGCATTTCAAATCTCCTTATCATTTTATTGTCATCTAGAACCTGTCGCCAGTGCTCGTTAAGATGTGTATGCTTAATGTATACTTTGCTATTATTCTTAAAAGTTACTTACCGTTACTAACGCGGCACCAGTATTGTTACTTATTAAACATAGCTCGCTAAATTAACAAGAAGACTGTGCATGGATACTGTTGAAAAAAAATGGACGAACGCAGAACAAAACCAAATACGCACTAGCGTAAATGCTATGTTAGCTAGCCCATTATTTGCAGGTTCACCTCGCCAACAGCGTTTTTTGGATTATCTAGTTACCAATACACTTGCAGGAAATGCAGACCGCCTGAAAGGTTATACAATTGCGGTAGAAGTATTTGACCGCACTAGTGACTTTGACCCAAGCCTGGATGCCATTGTGCGGGTAGAAGCCACTCGCCTGCGCAACAAACTGCGCGAATATTACGACACGCTAGGCAAATATGATTCTGTTCGCATCACCTTCCCCAAGGGCAGTTATGCGGTCGAATTTAATTTACAGCAATCGGGGGCTACTGAAACTGCTGTTAGTTTTATGTCAGGCATTCCACCCATGATAAAAGACAGGCCATCGCTCGCGGTATTGCCATTCGCCAACATAGGCGTAGACAACGCAAAAGAATATTTTTCTGATGGTATTGTAGATAGCTTGATTTCAATGTTCTCGCGATTATCAGGTCTATTTGTTATCTCCAGACAGTCTTCGTTTTCATATAAAAACACCAGCAAAACATCCGAAGAAATTGCAGCTGAGCTAGGTATACGTTATCTACTAGAAGGCAGTGTGCAACATGCGGGCAATTTAGTTCGCGTTACCGCACAATTGGTAGATGCCAAGAATGGTGGACAAATATGGTCTGACCGATTTGACCGCGAGCTCAAAGATGTGTTTGCCTTACAGGATGAACTGACCCAAAGTATTGTAAGTGTGTTACAAATCAAGCTGGATGGTGAAGAGGCCGCACTTTTTGGTGTGCAAGCTACCCAAAGTATAGAAGCACACGATACTTTATTAAAAGGTATTGCGACACACAGAAAGTATGCGGAAAAAACCACAAATGAAGCTATAGCCTTGTATAGGAAAGCATTAACACTAGATCCTGACTATGCGGCAGCACATGCCTGGCTAGCAAGGTCGCTGGCTTTAACTTGGTCACAAAAATGGAATTCTGACCCCGCTGTTTTGGAGCTTTCACTCTCACATGCCCAGCGTGCCGCAGAGCTGGATCCACAATCTTCCTACGCAATTTCAATGTTGGGTTGGGTACAGCTTTGGCATCGAAATCGCGATGAGTCGATTGCGGAATGTCGTCGCGCAGTTGTCTTGGACCCAAATAATGCAGAAGCACATTTATTCCTCTCGCTTGCATTATCTGCTGCTGGTTTGGGTGAAGAAGCTTTGTATTATGTAGAAAAGGCTAAACGATTTAGTCCGATAGCAGATGCTTTTTATATGTTTGCACATGGACAAAGTTATCTGGCACAAAAAAACTATCACAAAGCCATAAACATATTTAAGCAAGGCTGTATTATCAATGAGAATTTCAAGCCTAATCATTTTTTTCTATTGATCGCTTATGACATCTTGGGTATGCATGAGGAAGTAAAAAAGGAATTTGAAATTCTAAGCGCAATGACAGGAAGCAGAAAAGAAATGCCTGTTATGGTGATTTGGACAGATAAAACACTAGCTGATTTACTAATTAATCATTGGAAACAGATCATTTCACGTTATTCTTAAGCACTCAAGCAGAGTTGTGATCAAAACATTGCAAGAATAAAACTTCAACGCTAACTTCAAATTTCATCTGTGCAGATCTAGCTGCCATACGCCCTAAATCGTAAGATGCCTAAAAATAACCTAATTATGGTTTTGCGGACGATCGGATCTTTTGTCGTTGGTGTTGCCGTATATAAGTGCTTTTTTAGGGTGATTTACCCCATATTTTGAAGAGAGAAGTAGATATTTGACTACGCTTGACTAGAAAATAAAAAAAGCCCACATAAAATGAGCTTAATGTAGATGGTGGCCGGGGGCAGAATCGAACTGCCGACACGCGGATTTTCAACTTTAAAAATCATCATTTTATTATTATTTTAGGTCCGCCTTCACTCGCCAAGACTTGTCAGAATGTAACAAAATTGTCACGGCAATATCAACCTGATGTTTTGAAAATTTATAAACCTAGAAACCTGTATTAAGCAGATTTACCTTCCAAATTAGGAAGATGATAGACTAGCAGTAAATTAACAAATGTTAACTAAAATTTAGCGCCCCCCATGGAAAGATTTTTATCACTTCAGCTACTATGAATTCAAAACCATCTGTTCTTCTGATTGCCAGCAGAGGGTGCTTATCTCTGATTGAGGTTGTTGCCTTATTTGTCAGGGCGGGCTTTGACGTGGATGTTCTTGCAAAAAATCAGGACTTTCTGAAAAGATCCGGTCTGATAAGAAACCTATATATTGAAAAAAACTCGACCCTGGCTCCGCAATTGGCAATTCATCTGATTGCAGAAAATAATTATGTTCAAGTTCATGCCGTTGTCGATGAACTTCTCAAGGCTATTGTTAATTCAGATTTATCTGATGAGGATAAACTGAAACTATTACCCGTAGTATCAACTGATAATTTTAAGCATCTTTACTCCAAGGTACACCTTTCAGAATTGTTTCTGGCTAAGGGGGTCCCGACACCTCAATTCCAAATCATTAACCATCAGGACCAACTTGATCCACAAGCAATACGATTTGCATACCCCTTCATGATCAAGATCGATGTTTCTGGAGCTGGGGCTGGTGTATTTAAATGTGATAGTCCACAAGAGCTGCAGTCAATCAAGAAAAAATTAAATCCAGAAG
>JBFZCQ010000093.1:0-2879 GCA_041307905.1 Methylotenera sp. | reverse complement strand
ATGACATCAACAACCTAAATAATATTCTGCAGTTAAAGTATTGCGCTGAAATCTCGATCAAAGATCCCAGCGCTTGTAAATTACCAGCAAGAAAGACTTAGCTTAAATTACTTAACCGTATAGCCGCGCCCTTCAAAACAAGCGGCATAGGCTTTCTGGAAATTCTGCTGCTGTGCCTCAGTAGCTTGTTGCTGTTGTGCCGTCGCCTGCTGGTTTGCAGACTGTTTCTGACGTTGTCTTACACCACCAGCTATAATGCCTGCGGTTGCGCCAATTGCTGCACCTTTACCGGCATCACCAGCAATTGCACCAATTGCCGCGCCTCCAACTGCACCGCGAACCGCACCACCGGCTCTTTCTCCGCCCACTGGCTGTTGCGGCGGAGGTGCAGCTTGGCTAGCTTGTGCCGGATCAAATCCAGTCTGGTTTTTGGCCCAAGTATAGCACTCACCCTCGTCTTTTTGCTGTTGCGCAGCTGACTGCCCTTTCGCAGGATAAATCACCACTTGTGCAAGCGCCGGTGAACTCGCAAACAATGTAATCACGGCTAAAGAAGCCATCGCTTTGGTAATCATTGCATTAACCTTTCATTAACTACTTAAATTTCAATTAAATTAGCTTCAACTATCCTAGTGAACTTCTAGCATCATAGAATAATTTGAAGCCAAATGATTAACTGTTAATTTTAGTTTATTTTACCAATGGAATTGAGTCAGCCAGCTCGTAACGAACAATAGCTCTGATTTTGTTTTCAAGTTGAATGTAACGTGCAACTTTTCCTGATGGCAATGTTTTGCTTAATTTTGATGCATAGGATTTCTTCAAATTCACCTCAGAAAGCTCAATGGCCAAGCTATCATCCAGTAATTTTTTAGCTGCAGAATCCAGAACCGCACCTTTGTTATAAGCCAAAGCGTAGTCATTAACAGCGGCAACAATTTTTTGATTGATTTGCTGCAAATCTTTTTGATAAGCATCGTAAATCGGCCAAAAAGCTTTTGCTTCGGCATCTGTTAATTCCATATTGGCTGCGATCACAAGCTTTTTGTCTGCTTTGATTTTTTGTGTCAATATTTCCATATTGCTTTGAGCGTTTTCATCAGCTGCAAAAGAAGGCTGCGCTAATGTTGCCGCCAATACAAATACTGCTGGACGGATGATGTTGTTAAGGTATTTATTCATATTTTTTCCTGAAGTTAAAAGTTAAATAATTGTGATGTATAACTTAGTTTATTACTTGGCTTTAGATGATTTAAAGAATGTACGGGCATCTTTAGCCCATACGTCTAAAAGTGGTTTAAGATTTTCAAGCGTAACCTGATCGTCAGGTGCTTTAAGCTTACTACCAACTCCTGCGCGTATGCCTGCACCTATAACCTCATTGCTTTCAGCGTCCTGCACTTGCCATTCCATTGCCAGAACCGCTTCCTTAGGCCTGGAACCGGAGGCTTTCTTAACGCGAGAAAAAACAAAAGCTACAGGTATCAACTCATAGGCTTTTAAGCCCTCGTCTTGTGCTGAAGCTGCGGTAATGGCAGGTTTAAAAATAAGAACATTGGGGCCTGGTTCATCCACAATATCAATCACACCGTCCAACTCACGACGCAAAGCTGTATCAGCATAAGCTCTAATTTCGTTGAGCAAATCAGCACTCACTTGCTCGGTTGGCTTAGGCTCTGGGAAAAATGCCGTCTCCTTAAGCATCACGGCAGTGTATTTTCCAGATAACAATTCAGGAGAAAGCCATCGTTTGACTTTATCGCCTGAGGCTGCAGTTTCTGTTTTCAGCTTAGGATAAGCATCACCGAGATACCCTGATTTCTGGTCAGCAAAAACAGAGCTGCTTGAAAAAACCAAAGCTACCAATACATTAAATAATGTTTTTTTGATTTGCATTTTGTTTTCCATTTCATTTTAAGTTAGTTCACAATCGGTAATACTTGAAATACTGTCTAGTTCTAGTCAAATCTATTACTGTCCAGTCACCCTACTAGCTCATAGGCACTACTAAAAACTTTTAAACCAACTAAACACTTTACGCAGCTTGCATATTCAAGACTATAGGACTTTAGTCTAATTTACTAATCACAATTTTTTGTAGATGATAGTTAATAGTTGTAATTCATTTGCCATTTTGTAAGTATTGATTGCCTCGTATGGAGTTAGCATGACGACACATTTATTTCATTCAGAACACGCATCAGGACTAGCTCGTTCCCGTCTTTTAATTGCGATATTTTCTTGCTCTGCGCTTTTATTCGTAACCAATGTCGAAGCACAAGACCCTGCAGCTCAAAGTACCACGGTATCATCTACTGCAAGCACAGAGTTAGAAAAACTCGTTGGCCCTATCGCCTTGTACCCTGATGACTTGGTTGCGATCATTCTGCCAGCGTCAACCAACCCACTACAAATTGTGCAGGCTGATCGTTATTTAGAAAACCGTAAAGCCAATGCATCGTTGCCGGTTGACGAAAAGTGGGATGATGCAGTGAAATCATTGCTTAACTACCCGGAAGTCGTAAAAAAAATGAGCGCAGATCTGGACTGGACAACTGCGTTAGGAGAAGCCGTAGTGGCTGATCAAAGCACAGTGCTTGAAGCAGTGCAGGTATTTCGACGTAAAGCGCAGTCAGCGGATAACCTCAAGAGCGATTCCAAGCAAACTATCATCGTAGAAAAAGAAGTCATAAAAATTGTACAGGCTGATCCGCAAGTGATCTATGTACCGCAATATAATCCTACTACGGTTGTTGTAGCTGGCAGTTATCCGACCATGCCTTACTATCCTGCCCCCTACCCCGTTTACTATTACCCTTACCCACCTGGCGCAGCATTTGCCACCGGACTGATATGGGGAGCGGCAATTGGCGCGGCGT
>JBFZCQ010000092.1:0-9045 GCA_041307905.1 Methylotenera sp. | reverse complement strand
GCTCTTCCGATCTTTCAAAGTCATTACTGGTGCCGGCACCAATGGCAAAGGCTCGACCTGCGCAATGCTGGAAGAGATTTATAAGCAGGCCGGTTATCAGGTTGGTTGTTATACCTCTCCCCATTTGTTGCGCTATAACGAGAGAGTGCGCGTTAATGGTGATGAGGTCAGTGATAAAGATCTTTGTGTAGCATTTACCGCAGTTGAGCAAGCCAGGTTAGGTCTTAATAATGATGGCGATGAAATTGCGCTGACCTATTTCGAGGTAGGCACGCTTGCTGCAATATGGCATTTTGCTCAGGCAGGAATCGATATAGCAGTTCTGGAAATAGGCCTAGGCGGACGTCTCGATGCTGTTAACGCGTTTGACCCTGATTGTGCTGTGGTAACCAGCGTTGACATTGACCATCAGGAGTTTCTGGGAAACACGCGCGAAAGTATTGGTGCAGAAAAGGCAGGGGTCTATCGTCCTGCAGTTGATGCTATCTGTGGTGATTTAGACCCACCTGCGACCCTGATTGCTTATGCCCATAAAATTGGTGCAGATTTTAAGTGTATTAAGCATGAGTTTGATTGTGAAGCTACAGCCTCTGGCTGGAATTATCTGGTTAATCAAAAAGTCAGGTATAGCTTGCCATTGCCAGCGCTTGAAGGCGGTTACCAGCTCATGAATGCTTCCTGTGCCGTTACTGCTGTTGAATCTCTGCAATTGATTTTACCCGTTAGTAGCCAGGCAATCGCAAATGCGATGAGAGTAGTTAAGCTTGCTGGTCGTTTTCAAACTGTTTCAAAGTCACCTTGGCTGATTCTGGATGTGGCACATAATCCGCATGCGGCAGACGCACTCGCAAAAAATTTAAAAGCACTTAGAGAACAATCTAAAAATATAGCTGGCGCAAAGCCTGGCAAAACAATTGCTGTGTTTGCAATGCTTGCCGATAAAGATATTAAAGGTGTTGTGGATGCCGTTAAAAATGAGATTGATTTTTGGTATGTAGCGGGCATTGATCATAGTCGCAGTTCAGCTGTAGATACATTGGTAAGTATGGTTCTCGATGTTGTCCCACAGGCTAAAATCAAAAGATTCGATTCTGCATCTAATGCCTGTAAACAAGCTTGCATTGATATAGAAGTCTGTATTGATAGAAACGAAAATGATAAAATAGTCGTGTTCGGTTCATTTTTTACCGTTTCAAACGTGATGCAATACCTAAGTCATAATGCAGATACCCATTTTTGAAGGAAGCAGTAATGCCACCTGATTTACCTAATGAGCAGGAGCTGACGCTAAAGAAAAGGGCGCGCCGCCGTCTGGTAGGCGCAATAGCACTTGTGCTGTTGATGGTCATTATTCTGCCTCAGGTGTTACAGGATCGCGCGGTTTTAGTACAGCAGGAGCCCATCAAAATTACGATGCCAGAACTTGCGAATATCCCTGATGAGTCGGTTGTAAATAACCCGGCGGTTTCAGGTACAGCTAATCAGCAGCCAGAGTCAGAGAGCCTCGCTGCTCTTAGTCCTGAAAGTTCAGATGAAATTGCTTCCTATAATAAAGCTGTAGATTCCAAGAGTCCTTTAGCCGAGCTTGCAGCAATTAAAAAAACTGAGATTAAGCCTGTTGAAGAAGCTGAAAATAAAGTTCCTGTAAGAACTCCTGAAGTCAGCAAAAATCAGACACCAACACCTATTAAATCTCAAGAGTCATTTACAGTTCAGGTTGGCGTCTATTCTGATTCTGATAATGTGAAGCGATTGCAGGAGCAGTTAAAACAGTCTGGTTTTAGCACCCATACAGAAAAAGTCAAAACCCCTAAAGGTGACAGTCTGCGTCTTAAAGCAGGTAATTTTAATTCACGTCAGGATGCAGTTGCTGCCTTGGACAAAATTAAAGCAATAGGCTTATCCGGTATTGTTATTGCTAATGAGTAAAGTTTTGATTAGTAAGGCTTTAATGATGCAATTACGCCAGTCTGGCAAATCGCAATTGAGATAAGAAATAATGACGGCTTTTGATTATGCAGTACTTACAATCATAGGATTGTCAGTCATATTCAGCGTGATGCGCGGTATGATCAAGGAAGTATTATCAATCCTTGGCTGGATAGCGGCGTTTTATGTAGGCAGGACTTATACCGGTCAATTGCTGCCGATGATGCCGGCAGATATTCCTACCGAGTCACTGCGTATACTGGCTGCCTTTTTGGTACTTTTTTTAGCAACACTTTTACTCTCGACCTTGCTTGCAATAGCAATTTCTGCCGTGTTTAAAAAAATCGGCTTAGGATGGTTTGACCGTTTATTGGGTGCTTTCTTCGGTGTATTCAGAGGTTTGTTGATTATTTGCATTCTGGTTTTTTTAGCCGGGCTTACCGAGTTGCCTAAAGATACAAGATGGAAGAATGCGATGTTCAGTTCACCAATCGAGGCACTAGTCATTAGTATGTTGCCTTGGCTACCTGAAGGAATCGCCAAGAATGTTAAATACGACTAAAGAATTTACTATTTTAAATACGCAATTTATCAGTTAAGGTTCAATACATGTGTGGAATTATAGGCATCGTTGGTAAAAATCCAGTCAATCAGTTGCTGTATGATGGTTTGCTGGTGTTGCAACACAGGGGGCAGGATGCAGCAGGCATCGTTACCTGTGATGGCAATACGTTTTTCATGCATAAAAACAACGGCTTGGTGAAGGATGTGTTTCAAACTCGCCATATGCGTAACTTGACAGGAAATGCTGGTATTGCGCATGTACGCTACCCGACTGCCGGTTCTTCAAATGCTGCCGAGGCACAACCTTTTTACGTTAACTCTCCGTTCGGTATTGTGCTGGGACATAACGGTAACCTTACAAACTCAGAACAATTAAAATCTGAAATGTTCCGTCAGGATTTACGTCATATTAATACCAATTCTGACTCGGAAGTTTTACTTAACGTGCTAGCGCATGAAATTGAGAAAACATCACGTAATGCCGTGCTTAATACAGACATGGTTTTTGATGCAGTTGCCGGCGTTCACAAGCGCTGCAAGGGTGCTTATGGTGTAGTGGCAATGATTGCTAACTTTGGCTTGCTTGCGTTCCGCGATCCTAACGGCATACGTCCATTAGTGATTGGTAAAAGCGAGACCGATAAAGGCACAGAGTATATCGTGGCGTCGGAAAGTGTCGCACTGGATGTGTTGGGCTTTCAGATTGTGCGTGACGTTGAGCCGGGTGAGGCTGTATTTATTGATATGGAGGGAAGCTTCTATTCTCGCCAATGTGCAGAAGATGCAAAACTGAACCCGTGTATCTTTGAATATGTTTACCTGGCTCGTCCCGATTCTGTGATTGACGGTGTGTCTGTTTATCAGACACGTTTGGATATGGGTAAAAGCCTCGCTGACAAAATCAAGCGCGAGTGGCCAGATAAACAAATCGACGTTGTTATTCCAATCCCTGATACCAGCCGCCCAAGCGCATTGCAGGTAGGTCTTGCTTTAGGGTTGGATTACCGTGAGGGATTTATTAAAAACCGTTATATTGGCCGTACCTTCATTATGCCTGGACAGGCGTTGAGGAAAAAATCTGTACGTCAGAAATTAAACCCTATCGGTATTGAATTCAAGGGTAAAAATGTATTGCTGGTAGATGATTCAATTGTACGTGGTACTACTTCGCAGCAAATTGTGCAGATGGCGCGTGATGCCGGTGCCAATAAAGTTTACTTTGCTTCTGCGGCACCTCCGGTACGTTTTCCTAATGTTTACGGCATTGATATGCCTAGTCGCGATGAGCTGTTGGCAACGGGCCGTAGTGATGAAGAAATATGTAAGGAAATCGGTGCTGACGCACTTATTTATCAGGATCTGGACGCTTTAATTGCTGATGTTAAGTTCAGAAATCCCAAAATCAAAGATTTTGACTGCTCATGCTTTGATGGTAAATATGTAACAGGTGACATCACTGAGGCTTATCTGGCGAAAATTGAATCTGCACGCGCTGACGGAAAGAAAGGACATCAGCCGGCAAATTCTATTACGCAGCTGGATTTGAATCTAATTAATTCCAATGAGCTGCAAGTGGAAGAAAGTGCCTAAATATTATTCATGATTTAGTCTGGTAGTACTTGACTCTGTTTAGGCAGAGTACTAACATGAAATTGCGCTGATTTGAGTTTGCCAACATTAATCAAGGCCACACTCAGCTTGCGGGCGCATTATAAATTCAGCTAAAGCGAGTAAAAAAAGACCCGTTTTAGCCTAGCGCTTTAACGGGTTTTTTATTATTCAGACGTAAAGAGAACAAAATGAGAAAAATACAATACCATCCCGAGACATTGAGTGTGCGTGCCGGAAGTGAAATGACGGAATTTGGCGAGAACTCCGAAGCGCTTTTTATGAACTCCAGCTTTCGATTTGTGAGTGCTGCACAGGCTGCGGCGCGCTTTGGCGGTACCGAGCCCGGTAATATTTATTCCCGTTTTACCAATCCGACTGTAACCATGTTTCAGAATAAACTGGCTGCGCTTGAAGGGGCTGAGCAGTGTGTTGCCACATCCAGTGGCATGTCTGCTATTTTGGCCTGTGTCATGGGTTTGTGTTCAGCAGGTGACCATGTTGTTGCATCACGCAGTATTTTTGGTACCAGCGTGCAGTTGTTTGGCAATATACTCAAACGCTGGGGTCTGGATGTGACGTTTGTTTCATTGACTGAGCCTGATGATTGGCGGGCCGCGGTTACGGGTAAAACTAAGCTGTTTTTTGTCGAAACACCTTCAAATCCTATGACTGAAGTTTGTGATATTCAGTTATTAGCAGATATTGCACATGCTGCAGGCGCGCATCTGGTGGTTGATAACTGTTTCTGCACACCTGCAATCCAACGGCCTTTGGCGCTAGGTGCTGATATCGTCATCCACTCCGCAACAAAATATATTGACGGTCAAGGTCGCTGCCTCGGTGGTGCTGTATTAGGTTCCAAAGCGCTAATGGAGCCTGTTTACGGCTTTTTGCGTACAGCTGGCGTTACAATGAGTGCATTTAATGCCTGGGTGTTTTTGAAAGGGCTTGAAACGCTGCATGTGCGTATGGAGGCACACGCTAAAAGTGCGCTAGCATTGGCGATCTGGTTAGAGGCGCAGCCACAGGTGGCGCGCGTGCATTACCCGGGTCTGGAATCGCATCCGCAGCATGCGCTTGCAATGCGTCAGCAAAGCAGCGGTGGCGGTATCGTTACTTTCGAGGTGAAGGCTAAAGCAGGACAAACGCCACAAGAGGCAGCCTGGGCATTGATTGATGCTACACAATTAATTTCAATCACAGCTAATCTGGGTGACGCGAAAAGTACTATTACTCACCCGGCAACTACAACACATAGCCGCGTAACACCTGAAGCACGTGCAATTTCAGGTATTACCGATGGTCTGGTGAGAATTGCGGTTGGATTAGAGCATATAGAAGATTTGAAAGCTGACTTGGAACTGCTGACTAAGTAGATAATTTAATGGATGACTAAGCTTCCAAATCATGTCTTTATTTGTTATTGATCGGTGAGAGAGTAGATTGAAAAATCAGGGTGAATTTACCCTGATTTTTTTACGCCATAATCAATACTAAAAGTATGGTCAAAACCGTTAATTTACGCGCTAATCATGCTAAAATTTGGCTCATATAAAAACCATTAAAAGTCTGTCGAAATATGGATCAATTCGCTAAAGAAACCCTACCGATTAGTTTAGAAGATGAAATGCGTCGGTCTTACCTTGATTATGCGATGAGCGTGATTGTAGGTCGTGCATTACCTGATGTGCGCGACGGTTTAAAACCGGTACATCGCCGAGTTTTATTTGCGATGCATGAGTTATCAAATGACTACAATAAACCTTACAAAAAATCCGCACGTATTGTTGGCGACGTAATCGGTAAATACCACCCCCATGGCGATACTGCTGTTTATGACACCATCGTACGTATGGCGCAGGATTTCTCATTGCGCTATATGCTGGTGGATGGTCAGGGTAACTTTGGATCTGTAGATGGTGACAATGCAGCTGCGATGCGTTATACCGAAATCCGCATGGCGAAAATCGCACATGAATTGTTAGCAGATATCGATAAAGAAACCGTCGATTTTGGCCCCAACTATGATGGTTCTGAACATGAGCCACTCATTATGCCGGCACGTATTCCTAACCTGCTGATTAACGGGAGTTCCGGTATTGCAGTAGGTATGGCAACAAACATTCCGCCACACAATATCAACGAAGTGTTGGATGCCTGTTTTGAATTGCTTAAAAATCCAGAAACAACGGTTGATGAGCTGATTGAGCTGGTGCCAGCGCCTGACTTCCCAACAGCAGGCATTATTTACGGTACTGTAGGTGTAAAAGAAGGCTATCGTACCGGCCGTGGCCGTGTGGTAATGCGAGGCCGCACCCACTTTGAAGATATGGATAAAGCTGGTGGGCGTCAGTCTATTATTATTGATGAGCTCCCTTATCAGGTGAATAAGAAAACGCTGATTGAAAAAATCGCCGAGTTGGTTAACGAGAAAAAAATCGAAGGTATTTCTGACCTGCGCGACGAGTCTGATAAATCAGGTATGCGCGTTGTTATTGAGCTCAAACGCGGTGAAGTGCCGGAAGTTGTGCTAAATAATCTCTATAAACAAACCCAGTTGCAAGATACTTTCGGTATGAATATGGTGGCCCTGCTGGACGGTCAGCCGCGCTTGCTTAATCTCAAGCAGATGCTGGAAGCATTCCTGCGTCATCGCCGTGAAGTCGTCACACGTCGTACCGTATTCGAACTGCGTAAAGCGCGTGAGCGTGGCCACGTGCTGGAAGGTCTGGCTGTTGCACTCGCAAACGTCGACGAGATGATCGCAATTATCAAAGCCGCACCAACACCGCCAGAAGCTAAAAAGGACTTGATGGCCAAGGCTTGGCATTCGCCAGTGGTTGAAGAAATGCTGCGAAGGGCTGCGATGGAGGCTGCGCGCCCAGATGGCTTGAGTGTTGACTTTGGTTTAACGCCAAACGGTTACAAACTGAGTGACGTGCAGGCGCAGGAAATTCTGCAAATGCGTTTGCAACGCCTGACTGGGCTTGAGCAGGATAAAATCGTTAATGAATACAAAGAAGTCATGGATGTGATTGCTGATTTACTGGATATTTTAGCCAATGCATCACGTGTAACTACCATCATCAGTGATGAGTTAACCGAAATTAGAAGGCAGTTCGGTGATAAGCGCCGCAGTGAAATTGTAGCCAATGCACAGGATCTGTCACTGGAAGACCTGATTACACCGCAAGACGTTGTAGTGACGTTGTCACATACCGGCTATATCAAATCGCAGCCTCTGGATGAATATCGTTCACAAAGGCGTGGTGGTCGTGGCAAACAGGCGGCAGCCACTAAAGAAGATGACTTCATTGACAAGATGTTCGTGGCGAATACCCATGATTACATTTTGTGCTTCTCTAGTCGAGGCCGTGTGTACTGGCTTAAAGTTTACGAAGTGCCGCAAGGCAGTCGTACCAGCCGCGGAAAACCTATCATTAACTTGTTCCCATTAGAAGATGGCGAGAAAATAAACGCCATTCTTTCTGTGAAAGAGTTCGATGAGAATCGCTTTATCTTTATGGCGACTTCATTAGGTACCGTGAAGAAAACTGCACTGACAGAATTTGCCAACCCGCGTAAATCAGGCATTATCGCGATTAATCTGGATGAAGGCGATTACTTGATCGGTGCAGAAATCACGAATGGTAGCGATGACATTATTCTGGTTTCTAACGGTGGTAAAGCAGTTTGGTTTGACGAAGAAGAAGTACGTGAAATGGGCCGCGCCACACGAGGCGTGCGCGGCATGAAGTTGGCGCCTGAACAGCAGGTTCTGTCGTTGCTGATTGCTGAAAATGATCAGCAAACAGTGCTTGTTGCTACAGAGAACGGCTACGGAAAACGTACAGTATTGGCGGATTTCCGTCATTCCGGCCGCGGTACGCAGGGCGTTAAAGCAATTGCGGTGAGTGAGCGCAATGGTCTGGTGGTGGCAGCTAAACTCGTCAATGATGAAGATGAAATCATGCTGATTACTACTGGCGGTGTGTTGATACGTACCCGTGTGAAAGAGATTCGCGAATTAGGCCGCGCAACGCAAGGTGTAACTTTGATTAATCTTGGTGAAGGTGAAAAACTTTCCGGTATCGAAAAAATTGTTGAAACAGATGATGACGAGATTGCAGAAGATGGTGCTGTAGATGTTGCCGGAGAAACTACTCTAGATGATTCTGTTGTCGATGGTACAGAGAAGAAAGATCAATAAGTAATTTAATTTTCTGAATTTAGCTATAGATTTTTGAGTGACTAAAGATTCGTATGCGGCTTAATCTGTGATTAAAAATAAGGTTTAAGTAATAAATGACACAAATTTATAATTTTTCGGCAGGTCCTGCTGTATTGCCAAAGCCGGTTCTTGAGCGTGCTCAGGCAGAGATGCTGGATTGGCATGGTTCCGGTATGAGTGTGATGGAAATGTCACACCGCGGTAAAGAATTCACCAGCATTTTAGCTAAGACCGAGGCAGATCTTCGTACCTTGCTGAATATTCCGCAAAACTACAAAGTGCTGTTTCTGCAAGGTGGCGCGATTGCCGAGAATGCTGTGATTCCGATGAATTTGCTTAATGGCGGCGAGGCTGATTATGTAGTCACTGGCTCATGGTCTAAACGCAGCGTGGAAGATGCGAACGCTTATGGCAAGATTAATGTAGTAGCAAGCAGTGAAGCTGAAAAGTTTACGCATGTGCCTGCATTTGATAGCTGGAAGTTAAATAAGAACGCACAATACTTACATATCTGTACCAATGAAACCATTAACGGCGTTGAGTTTGATGGTTTGCCTGACGCCGGTGATGTGCCTATTGTGGCTGATATGTCTTCACATATTCTTTCCAGGCCGATTGATGTAAACCAGTATGGTGTTATTTACGGCGGCGCGCAGAAAAATATTGGCCCGGCAGGTTTGTGTATCGTAATTGTGCGTGAAGATTTGTTA
>JBFZCQ010000091.1:0-3117 GCA_041307905.1 Methylotenera sp. | reverse complement strand
AAACCTTACACAGAAGTGCAAGGCTTGCGTGGTTTCGTGTCATCCGATGGTGAGGAAGTTCAGCTGTTTGATAATGTGAAAGTGACGCGTCAGGCATTTGCTGATAAAGGTGAAATGACGGTAGAAACCGATTATCTTAATATTCGTCCAAATGACGAGTTGGTAACTACAGACCGTCCGGTTGTTATTCGGCAGGCGCCTAAAACAGTGATTTACGCCACAGGTATGGTGTATGAAAAGAAGCAGAAAACTGTGACCTTGCTGCACAGAGTGCGTGCACATTATGAAAAACCAGTGATTAAAGGTAATGCAGCTAAGTCAAAGCAGGCAAAAAAAAGTATCGGTAAAAACGTTACTAATAAAAATGATATCAGTAAAAATAGTCTGCTTTCTAACAAGCAGAGTACAGAGCAGAAAGCGCTCAAGCAGAAAAAATCCAACATTAACGATGTGCGCGTTCGGAGACGTTATGAATAAGTCGTATTTCACAAAAAAAACAGATTTAATGATAGGCATCATAATATTGAGCCTGTCATTGCTGAGTGTTCCAGGCCGTGCCATGGCGGAGGCCGCAGATCGCGACAAGCCTATTGATCTGGAAGCAGACACTGTTAAAGTTGATGACTCCAAACAGATCAGTACCTACAGCGGCAACGTGATTCTGACGCAGGGTACACTGGTAATTCACGCCGATAAACTGATTGTGCGTGAGGATAATCAGGGGTTCCAGCACAGTACGTCTTTAGGCAATCCAACTACTTTCAAACAGAAGATGGAAGGTAAAAGCGAATATATGGAAGGTAGTGCTCAGCGTATCGAATACGATGGGCGTATGGATAAAGTGCAGCTTTATACTAAGGCCTGGGTAAAACGCGGTGCCGATATCGTGCACGGTGATTACATCATGTATGACGCAAATGCCGAGTATGCAGAGGTGATCGGCGGCGGTCCACAGGGTACTAGCGGCGGTCGTGTACGTGCGATCATTCAGCCTAAAGGCAAAAAATCTACTGCGCCGGTGAGTCCTGCACCTGCTAAATCTTCTGAGCCGCCAGTCAAGACCAGTGCGCTAGGTAATATTGAAACAGCATAAGTAGTAAAAAATATGCGTTTGAGCCGTAACTTAGAAGTTAGCCCCCAGCTTAAATAAAAAGAGAGCATGTGATGAGTGAACTCGTTGTAGAAAATCTGCGCAAATCTTATAAGGCACGTACCGTGGTGCAGGATATTTCTTTGACGATAAAAAGCGGAGAAGTGATCGGTCTGCTTGGGCCTAATGGTGCCGGTAAAACCACCAGTTTTTATATGATGGTGGGTCTGGTGCCTTTGGATGAAGGTAGAATTCTGCTCGATGGCGTGGACTTAAGCCGCATGCCTATTCATATGCGTGCAAGAATGGGTTTGTCTTACTTACCTCAGGAGGCTTCTATCTTCCGCAAGCTGACAGTATCTGAAAATATTATGGCGATTTTGCAGCTGCAGGAAATCTCTGAAGAGGAGATGCAGGAAAAACTGGAGTCTTTATTGGAAGAGCTGCATATAACGCATATCCGTGACAGCTCTGCAGTGAGCCTTTCCGGAGGTGAACGGCGCCGCGTTGAAATTGCACGTTGTCTGGCATCAGACCCACGCTTTGTATTACTGGATGAGCCATTTGCCGGCATTGACCCGATCGCGGTGATTGATATTCAGCAGATTGTACGTTTTTTGAGTTCACGCAATATCGGGGTGTTAATAACCGATCACAATGTTCGCGAAACCTTAGGTATTTGCGACCGTGCTTATATTGTTAACCAGGGGCATGTGTTCGCTTCTGGTATCCCTAGCGAAATCGTAGCAAACGAAAGTGTTAGAGAAGTTTATCTGGGTAAAGATTTTCGTCTATGAAGCAAGGCTTACAGCTCAAATTTTCTCAAAATCTATCGCTTACCCCGCAGCTGCAACAGGCAATACGTCTGCTGCAGCTTTCAACCTTGGAGCTAAATCAGGAAATTGATGTTCTGATGCAGACCAATCCATTGCTGGAGCGTGGCGATGATAATGAAGATGAGTACGGCAACCCTGTGGATCAGAGCGCAGAGAACTCTGTATCAAGCGCTTCAACGCAGATCTCTGATCAGGAGGCTTCTGTAGATACCGCTGCCGATAATTTCGATGCTGAATTCAGCAATCAGGATTTTCAACCAGGCGCTAATGATAGTCGTACTTCTGAAACAACCCAGTTTGAAGAGTCTGCAGACTTCGAGCCAACTGCGCCGGATTTTTCAGATACGTTTTCGGCAGAATTTGATGAAGAGTTCGATGTGTTTTCCAACGGCAGTCGCTGGGAAGAGAACAATGCGCCGGCAGATGATGACAGTGACTTCAAGCCACAGGAAACTTTGCAGATTAGCTTACGCGAGCATTTGATGTCGCAGCTGAAACTGATGCCATTATCCGAGCGTGATCAGACTCTCACCTTGCTGCTGGTAGATAGCATTAATGAAGATGGTTATCTGGAACAATCTCTTGAAAAAGTTGCTGAAGAAATGCCACCAGAACTTGAGATTGATGCAATGGAACTGCAAACGGCGTTACGCCATATTCAGCATCTGGACCCGGCAGGTGTAGGCGCGCGCAATTTAAGTGAATGTTTATTGCTGCAGCTTGAAGTGATGCCTGATAGTACGCCGCATCTTGCATTGGCACGACTTGTGGCAGAAAAGCATTTGCCGGCATTGGGTGCGCGCGATTTCGTCAAATTGCGTAAAGAGCTGGGTTGTGACGAGCACACGCTTAAGCAGGTACAACAGGTGATTACCAGCTTAAACCCAAGGCCGGGCGCTGATTTCAGCAATATCGGCTCCGAGCATTACATTCAGCATGAAGTCATCGTAAAAAAAGTCAAAGGTATATGGATTGCGAGTCTGAATGAAAGCGTAATTCCAAAACTCAGGATCAATCAGTTATACGCCGGTATATTAAAGCGCAACCGTGACAGTTCTAGCCAGTATCTGCAAAGCCAGATGCAGGAAGCAAAATGGATGATTAAAAACATCCAGCAACGTTTTTCTACAATACTTAGGGTTTCGCAGGCGATTGTTGACCGTCAACGCAATTTTCTTGAATATGGCGAAG
>JBFZCQ010000090.1:0-6054 GCA_041307905.1 Methylotenera sp. | reverse complement strand
CAGATCACGAGATGGGACGTAAGCTTCGGGCTGGTAGTAATCGTAATAACTGACAAAATACTCTACCGAGTTATTCGGAAAAAACTCCCTGAACTCACTGTATAACTGTGCTGCCAGCGTTTTATTCGGCGCCATCACAATCGCCGGACGCCCTGTGCGCGCGATTACATTAGCCATTGTGTAGGTTTTTCCAGAGCCGGTTACGCCTAACAGTGTCTGAAAATTCAAATTGTCATTGATACCCTGCGTCAGTTTTTCAATCGCCTGTGGCTGATCTCCGGCCGGTTGAAATGGCTGATGAAGCTGATATTTGCTGTTTGGGAAAGTAACGAACACGTTGCGCTTTATTTAAAAAATAAGCATTAAATTTTACCAGTAAAGCAGTTAAAACACCTTAGTTTTAATTTGTTGATTTAATTGCCTAATAAAATACGGAATAAGTCGCTGAGCGAGATAAAGTGCACCCATAAAGGGCATGTCCTTAGAATATATTCGCTAAAGCGCATTATTCATACGCAAAAGGCGCATGGAACGCAGAACCCGAGAAGGTATGCGGTATACAGCGAGCGTGCGACAACGGAGTTGCGGTGAAGACTAACCTTTCTCGCATGAATAACACGCTTTTGCGGGTAAATTCTACGGGGATACCAAGTACTGGTAAAGGTTATATCGAAACCAAAAAACCGAGCAACGCAACAATTTGCTCGTGCAGACACTTATTCTGCGCTTCCTTAATCATTAATCAGAACTTTGCACAATATATTGGGTCATTTAGCAATGATTCAAGTATTTCGGAATATTGTCAGCAACGATCAACTTTCTGCGAATTCTGGATTTTAAGAAAAAACCAACACTTTGCCCTGGAGATTCATATGCGCGGATTTATTTTTCTAATACTCACGCTTAGTTATATACAGCCTGTATTAGCGCTTGATCAACAAAAGATACTGGCTTCGCTGCAATCCGTAGTGATGATACGTGGCTACAATGATAAAGGTGGCGTTTCATACGGCTCCGGCGTGGTAGTGAGTGAAAATAAAGTGATTACCAATTGTCATATATTCCGCAGTACCAAGCAACCTTGGATATCACGCGGTGAAGATACTTACACCATTACATCGGTGCAGGCTGACCGCTGGCATGATTTGTGCCTGGTGGCAACTGAAAGCCTGCCGCTAAAACCCGCACCAATAGGTAAAGGCAACGAAATTAAAAGAGGTCAGGAAGTATTAGCGATCGGCCATTCTAACGGCGTACCAAACGCACTGACTTCTGCTGGCGTTATTAAAACCAATTACGAATTTGATGGTGGTCGCGTAATTAGAAGCAGTGCAAAATTTTTGATGGGTGCCAGTGGCAGCGGTATTTTTGACCTGGAAGGCAAACTATTGGGTATAAATACATTTAAAACCCCTGGCCGCCCAGCCTACTTTTACTCATTACCTATTGAGTGGTTAGCTGATCTTGAGAAATTGCCAGTTGAAACCAAATTCCCGATTACCGGCAAAGCCTTCTGGGAAGAGGAAGATCATAACAAACCATTTTTCATGCAAATTGCCATACCGGAGTTAGCCAGTGACTGGCCAAAATTGGTACAGGTAGCAGAAAAATGGCTGGCTATCGACCCTAAAAACACTGATGCCTGGTATGAGTTAGGTTTTGCCAATGAAAACTTAAGTAAAATTAATGAAGCCAAGATGGCTTATGAACAATCAGTTGCTTTGGACCCAAGTAATACGGATTCTTTGATCAGACTTGGAGTGATCGCACAATCTGCCGGCGACAAAGAAAGTGTACGCAGCATTAATCTTTCACTTACTAATATAAACAAAGAGTTAGCAGCTGAATTCAGCCAGATGGTTGGCTGCGACATTAAGTGCTAGAATCAAAACCTCTGCATAAACTTAATCCGTAAAAAGCCTCGATATTTATCGTGGCTTTTTTTATTTCATATATATAACTGCCATCACTATGTTTGTTATTCCTATTCATGATTTTTATGCGTAAAATGCCGGATATTCAATCATTTGCATATAAATTGTTTTAAGGAAGCATATTTTGGCAACGTCATCAGCAGCCGCGCAAGCTCAGGCAAACCCCTCTTCAGTATTATCACTACGCGTTCAATCAATAAAAGAATCACCTACGCTTGCCATCACCGCTAAAGCCGGTAAATATAAAGCCGAAGGCCGTGACATTATTGGCCTTGCCGCAGGTGAACCTGATTTTGATACTCCGCAACATATTAAAGATGCTGCCAAAGCTGCAATTGATGCTGGCTTTACCAAATATACCGCTGTTGCAGGCACTCCCGGCCTGAAAAAAGCCATTGCTGCCAAATTCAAAAATGAAAATGGCTTCGAATATGCGCTGAACGAAGTGATTGCAGGCGTTGGCGGTAAACAAACAATTTTCAATCTATGCCTGGCAATCCTGAACAAAGGTGACGAAGTTATTATTCCAGCACCTTACTGGGTATCTTATGCTGATATTGCTTTGGTTGCTGAAGCGGTACCGGTAATTGTTGAATGCGGGATTGAACAAGGCTTCAAACTGACGCCACATCAATTAGAAGCTGCGATTACACCAAAAACAAAATTGTTCATGATCAATTCACCTTCCAACCCTACCGGCGCAGTTTACACTCTGGATGAGTTAAAGGCGTTAGGTGAAGTGTTGCTGAAGCACCCACACGTGTTTGTGGCAACAGATGACATGTACGAACATGTAAACCTGACAGGCAATAAGTTCTACAATATATTGAATGCAATGCCTTCCTTAAAAGACCGCTGCATCGTATTGAACGGTGTATCAAAAGCCTACTCAATGACGGGCTGGCGCATCGGCTATGCGGCGGGCCCAGCTTACATTATCAAGGCGATGGAAATTCTGCAGTCCCAATCTACCAGTAACCCTACTTCGATTTCACAAGTTGCTGCGCAAGCAGCTTTGGAAGGCTCACAGGATTGCATCGTGCCTATGGTGACTGCATTCCGCGAGCGTCATAAGTATGTCGTTGACCGCTTCAATAGCATGCCTGGCCTGAGTTGCCTGATGGCTGGTGGCGCTTTCTACGCATTTCCGGATGCTCGCGGCGCAATTGATAGTTTATTTAAAGCAGGCAAAATTACAGCGGCTACTGATATGGCTCTAGCTGACTACTTGCTGGAAAAATTTGATGTTGCGGTTGTCCCTGGCTCTGCATTTGGCGCAGAAGGTTATTTCCGTATCTCATTTGCAACTTCTATGGATAATCTGCGCAATGCGCTTGACCGTATTGAGCGCGCTCTCAAATAAGCAAATCGCTCAATCAACTCTATAAAGGTCTACTTCCAAAGATTAATCACTTTGAAATAGACCTTTAATTTTATCTACTGCCCCGCCTGCTTTAATCCCCAAACTGGTACCAACACCAGGCCCCAGAATAGCAGTACCGGCCACAGCGCCTGCCATTGCAGCCTTTGTAGGAAAAACTGACGGCTTAGCTACCGTTCCGGAAACTTGCAGAGGTATCGCTGCCAGACTGACGCCTTCAATCTTCACTGTAAGCAGTATATTTTGCATTGCTGCCCCGCGCTTTATCAGCAGGATACTTTTTAGCATTTAAATCTATTTTCTGATTAGCGGCTTCAATCAAATCAATATTCAACACTTCAGCAATTCTTAACAAATAAACTAAAGTATCAGCAAGCTCATGGCTCACTGCCTTACGCTTTTCAGAAGATAGCCGCTGGCTTTCCTGAGGCGTATCCCACTGAAACTGCTCGACCAGTTCGGCGGCTTCCACAATCATGGCCATCGCCAAGTTTTTAGGCGTATGAAACTGCGCCCAATCACGCTCGGACACAAAGTCATTAATACGTGTTCTCAGTTCCAGAAGGGAGTCAGCCATGTCTAATCCTTACGCAGTATTATTTGCGGTTACTGCCCGCTACCATTTTGATCTCGAACAAACGACACTCCAGAGGCCCGTTAAATAAAGGCGTGCGTTTGCTTGGCGTCAGGCGCATGAGTTTGGGCATGCGTAAATCATTGGTCAGGAAATAGGTATTCCAGCCGGCAAATTTGCGCTTCAATGCTTCACCCATTTTTGGATATAGCTCAGCCAGTTCTTCGTCCTCACCGATACGCACGCCATAAGGCGGGTTAGTCACCAGCACACCGCTATCAGCAGGCGGCACAGCATTTAGCATATCGACATGTGCAATCTGTACAGCTTCCAGCAATCCTGCTGCTTCAAGATTCTGCTTGGTCACGCGTACTGCACGCAAATCCACGTCTGAGCCATATATCTTCTGGAACGAAACTTTCTTAACTTTGCTTAATGCCTGATTCTTAATCTTTTTCCAGCTGTCAGATTCAAAAGTTCTTAATTTTTCAAAACCAAAGTCGCGTTTTAATCCAGGTGCAATATCCAGCGCCACCATTGCAGCTTCGAGCAGGAATGTTCCGCTGCCACACATAGGGTCAAGCAAAGATTGCCCAGGCTGCCAGCCAGATAGTTTCAAAATACCTGCTGCCAGATTCTCGCGTAACGGCGCCTCAATGCTCGCACCGCGATTGCCGCGCTGATACAAGGCAGCACCGGAGGTATCCAGATAAAACTGGTACTCATCAACGGTCAGATAAGCATGGATACGAACTGCAGGCGTTTTTGTATCAATATAAGGCCTGCTGCCAACAGCGAGCCTGAATTTATCGCACACTGCATCTTTAATTTTTAATGTAGCAAATTCGAGGCTTTTGAGCGGACACTTCACGCCAGTCACTTTCACCATGAAATCATGTTTCACTTCAAACCATTGTGGCCAATTTAATTTGTAGGCCGCATTAAATAAATCTTCTTCATTCGCATACTTGCCACGCCCTACTTGCCACATAATGCGCGTGGCAATCCGTGAGTGTAAGTTAGCGGCATAACACACCGCCCAGTCGCCATCAAAACTCACACCGCCATCGGTAGGTTTGATAGATTTAGCACCAATCTGCTGCAGTTCGTCTGCAAGCAGAGATTCGAGGCCACGTGGGCAGGTTGCGAAGTATCTGTTGGGGGCAAGCTGTGCCATAAGTTAAATATCACTTTTCATAAAAATTCGGTTACTGGTACTGTCATTATGTTCTGCCAGTTTTTCTACAAACTGCAGAAACTCTATGTTGTGCGTTTTTTCGAGATCTTTTGCACGTGCACGTAAGCTATTGATACGCAAATCTGCAGGTTCACGTTTAAAGCCGAACACGGCAATATTGCCAGGCCTGCCTGTAGGCAAAATCAGTGCTTTTCCAGAAAAACTCTGTTCTATTCTGTTCAAATAAACGTCAAATTTTTTGTCGCTGCCCCATAAATTAATCACCAGAATACCATCATATTTCAGGCTATCTGCACATTGGTCAAAAAAGTCCTGACTGCAGAAATCTGGGGGAATGCCGTTACTATCAAAAGCATCAATCATCAGCACATCAGCAGCATCTTTATGTTCTGCAAGATACTGCAAACCATCAGCTTCGATGACTTCCAGCCGCGTATCATTCTCCGGTACACAAAACTGATTACGTGCGACCTGAATAATCCTGGAATTAATTTCAATCACTTTGCTCTCAATTTCAGGGCAGTATGCATGCACATATTTAGCAATGGAGCCGCCGCCTAAACCGATTGTCAACATGTGTCTTACAGTATGATGAAACAGCAGGAAGCACATCATACCTCGCGTATAAGTAAGCTCCAGCGACAATGGATCACGAATGCGCATTGCGCTCTGAATAGTGGCAGAGCCCAGATGCAGGGCGCGTACGCCATCCAACTCACTCACATCAACAATTTCATCAGCCACGGTTGAGCGCGTTAATCCACGTATCAGATGTTTAGCAACTCGAAACACTATGCAGCCTCATCCTTACTTTCTGCATCAACTCCTGGTGCTTCAGTACCAACAATTGCAGCGTCAGCAGTGACAGTCTCAGTGGCTTCAATATCCTGAACTTCACCTTCAGCATCATCCAGCACTAAAGGCTGCACCGGTTCTTCTTCCAGCACACGCAGGAATTTAGTTCGCA
>JBFZCQ010000089.1:0-4717 GCA_041307905.1 Methylotenera sp. | reverse complement strand
TGTCTGGCTGAAACCATCTGGCACTCGCAGTGCAACAATGTACCTTTAGATTCATCCCATTATCTTGGGCTGATAAATGAAAGAGTTGGAAAAGCATAGTGGCAGAACATAATCTCAACGACTGGCTCAACGAACATGGCGATTACCTGTATCGCTTTGCGCTGGCAAGGTTAAAAGACCCGCATCAGGCGGAAGATGCCGTTCAGGAAACCATGCTCGCAGCCATCAAAAACAATAGCTTTGATGGTGATTCGTCTGCCAGAACCTGGCTTACCGGTATATTGAAGCACAAAATTATCGATTTACAGCGCAAGCAGATACGCGAGCAGCCGATTTCAGATTTAATCGATCTGGATACTTCCGAACACAGTATGGATGACTTTTTTGACAAGTCAGGCCGCTGGCTTGATAAACCACAAACGCTGGAGATGCCGGATAACTCGCTGGAACAAAAGCAGTTTTTAGCTGTCCTAGACGACTGCCTAAGCAAATTACCCAAGAAATTAAAAGCTATTTTCATGTTGCGCGACGTACACGAGCTCGAAAATGAAAATATTTGTAAGGAACTTGAAATTACCGCGACCAATGCTTGGGTAATGTTATATAGAGCGCGGATGGGATTAAGAAAATGTTTAGAGTTGAATTGGACTTAGGTGAGTAGTTTATGATGCTTTCCTGTAAACAAGCCAGCAAACTCGTTTCACAATCTTTAGACCGTCCACTGACGTGGTCAGAAAAGATACAGTTAAGACTACATCTTTTAATGTGCAATCCATGCACGCAGTTTAAGCGTCAACTGCATATGTTGCGCACTGCCTTGCAGCGGATCAGAAACGGCATAGAACACGACAGCACTATAAAGCTACCGCTAGATGTAAAAAACAGGATTCTGCACAGGATCGAATCTGATCAGCAATAAGTATGGAATCTGTTAAATCAAAACCTGGTTATTTTTAATTAAATTTAAGGAAGTTAAAATGAACAAAACTCAAAAAACTATTTCTCTGGCTATCGGCAGCGCGTTTGCACTTTCTATTGCAGCAACAACCGTCAATGCAGCAGAAAATCCTTTCGCAATGAAATCGCTGTCTAGCGGCTATCAAGTTGCAGAACACCACGAAAAAGCTAAAGATGGTAAATGCGGTACCGGAAAATGCGGCTCCAGCATGAAAAAAGAAGCTGAAGGCAAATGCAGTGCAGAAAAAGCGCATGAAGGTAAATGTGGCGGCGACAAAGCTACCGAAGGCAAATGCAGTGCAGAAAAAGCGCATGAAGGTAAATGTGGGACCGAGAAAAAATAATAAATAATTCTAACAACTATCCATGGCAACCATAAGCCAGATACAAGGCTCGGGTCTGGGGCTCAAGCGCGAGCTGATACCCCAGATTCAGTCGCTGTATGGACAGCAACCATTAGCGAATATCAACTTTGTAGAGATAGCGCCGGAGAACTGGATCAGCGCCGGTAGCAAAGCCACTAAACAGTTGGACTGGATCGTTGAGCGTTACCCTGTTGTTTGCCATGGCTTATGTTTATCATTAGGTGGATTAAGTCCACTTAATGTCGCTTTTCTACAACAGGTCAAAACATTCCTGCACCAATACCAGATACCGATTTATACCGAACACTTAAGTTATTGCACCGATGGCTTCAAAGGCGAGCAAGGTTACCTGTATGACCTGTTGCCGATACCCTTTACTGAAGAAGCCGTGCACTATGTGGCACAACGCATACGGCAGACGCAGGACATACTTGGCCAACGCATCGGCGTTGAGAATGCCTCATTTTATGTTGCAGCGCCGATTTCTGAAATGTCTGAGCTCGAATTTATTAATGCCGTCATCACAGAAGCTGACTGCCTACTGCATCTGGACATCAATAATATTTACGTCAACAGCGTCAATTTCGGCTTTGATCCGCATGCATTTCTGCACGGCATTCCAGGTGATCGCATTATTTACAGCCATATGGCTGGCCATTACGAACAAACGCCGAACCTGCTGGTCGATACACATGGCGAGAATGTGATTGATCCGGTATGGGCACTGCTTGAAGATGCTTACCAGTTATTTGGTACCTTCCCGACACTGCTGGAGCGTGACAATAACATACCGCCGCTGTTAGAAATCATGCACGAAATCAATAAAATTGCCGCTTACCAGGACAAAGTCGAGCGACGTTTTATTGCCTCTGAACAGTTAGCAGCGATGGACTAATGCCATGACTACAGAACTACCTGGCTTTCAGCGTTATCAACTGGCATTTACCGCCCGCCTGCGCGACCCGCACAATCAGCCATCGCTTGCAGGGGTTTCTGGCAAGCGCATGGCCGTGTATGAAGAAATTGTATTCAACAATTTATTTGAATCAGTCTCTGCGTGCTTTCCTGTTGCAAGCAAAGTCCTTGGCAAGCGCAAATGGTTAAAGCTGAATCAGGCATTCATACGTGACTATTCCGCAAGCAGCCCCTTGTTCCGCAAAATTCCGGAACAGTTTTTACAATTCCTGAATAATACTGATCCTGAATTGCAGGCACTGCTGCCGCCCTACCTCAACAGCCTCTGCCATTACGAATGGATAGAATTATTCGTAGCCTCAAGTCCTGATAGTGCAAAGCCAAATGATATCGAACCTGAAGGCGATCTCGGTAACAGCAAACCGGTGTTTGCTCCGACTATGCAGTTACTCAATTACGACTATGCCGTGCATAAGATTTCACCGCAGCATAAACCCAAGCAACCGGAAAGCACGCAGCTTCTGGTATTCCTCAGTGCTGATGATCAGGTAAAATTCATACAATTAAATCCTGTTACTTACAGGTTAATCTCACTGCTACAAAATGCGCCCCTTACCAGCATTCAGGCACTCACGCTAGTGGCAAAAGAGTTACAACACCCTCAACCTGAGAGTATCATTGAATTTGGTTTATCCATTCTGGAAGATCTGCAGAGTCAGGGCGTGATTATCGGCACGCATTATTAAGTCCATATAACTACGAGGTGTTGCTGTGAGTTTGATTGAAGCCTTATTAAATCCTGCAGCTTACCCACATCCCGTAACGCATATTGAACTGATTGAAACGCATATTTCATGGGTACTGTTAACAGGACAGTACGCTTACAAAATAAAAAAGAATGTGCAATTTGATTTTCTTGATTTCTCTACGCTAGATAAACGGCATTTCTATTGTCAGGAAGAATTGCGCTTTAACAGCCGTTTTGCCCCGGGCCTTTATTTGCAGTTAGTGCCTATTACCGGCTCAGCACAGCACCCGCACATGAATGGCAGCGGCGAAGCCATAGAATACGCAGTGCAAATGAAGCAATTCGATGGCAGCATGCTATTAAGCCACGTTGCTGACCGTGGCGAACTAAGCGCTGACATCATCGACCAGCTAGCTGAGCTTACGGCTGAGTTTCACCGACATGCTGCAAGCGACACTTCAAACAGCCATTTTGGCACGCCGCAGGAGACACATCACTGGTTCCAAGGCAACTTCGCCCACATTCGCCCTTTAATCAGTAATGAAAAGTTTTTACATCAGATACTGCAATTAGAATACTGGGGTGAGCAAGCGCTGTTAAAAAACAATCGGCTAATGGAGCAGCGTAAACGGCAGGGCTTCATTCGCGAGTGTCATGGTGATTTGCATCTGGGCAACATTACGCTAATTGATGGCAAGGTCACGCCTTTCGATGGTATTGAATTTAACCCAGGCCTGCACTGGATAGACGTCATCAGCGAAATCGCTTTCGTGGTCATGGATTTACAGCAACGCGGTTTAAATCAGTTTGCCTATCGTTTTATGAATCGCTATTTAAGCGCTAGTGGCGACTATGATGGTCTGGCCTTATTGCCTTACTATCTGGTGTACAGAGCCTTGGTGCGTTGCAAAGTAGCGCTGCTGCGCTGGCAACAACATCAAAATCCACAGGATTTACAGGAAGCCGAGAGTTACACCTGTTTAGCCGAAAATTATAGTAAGCCGAAGTCCGCTCAATTATTCATTACACATGGCTACTCAGGTTCAGGAAAATCAACGCTTAGTGCTCAGATTGCAGAAAGTCTCGGCATCATTCACCTTCGTTCAGATGTTGAGCGTAAGCGCCTCATAAATAAACCTGATCACGACGACTCTCAAAAAGGCGCAGATAACGAAGTTAATCAGGGACTTTACACACCAGAGAACGTGATGCTGGTTTACCGCAGGCTGGCTGAGTTGGCATCATCGCTGCTGGATGCCGGTTTCTCGGTATTAATAGATGCTGCCTTTTTACAATCCAGTCAGCGTAAACTGTTTGCAGAATTAGCTGCGAAGAAAATGGTGGATTTTTTAATACTAGACTTCTTCGCACCGGAACAGGAATTAAAACGGCGCATCAAAGGGCGCCAGAAATCCGGCAATGACGTCTCTGAAGCAACCATAGCTGTACTGGAACATCAACTTAAAACAGCGCAAGCCTTTTCAGCTACAGAACTGGATAAAGTAATCCAAATCGATACCTGCACAACAGATGTCTTGAATAACATGTTGCAAGGCAGGCGCTTATCAGAAATTGCTAATCGAAACTGACTGCCTGCGCCTGACGCTGTTCCAGTTCAGCGACCAGTTGCGTCTGCTCCGGATGTAGCATATTCCACCAGCCTTTTATTTCCTCAATCGTACGGTAACATCCCTGACAATAACCGGACACTTCATCCATGCTGCAAACACCG
>JBFZCQ010000088.1:0-9218 GCA_041307905.1 Methylotenera sp. | reverse complement strand
GTCGGCTTCGAATTCACGTGATCGCGAAATTGCCATTTGAATTAAAGATGCCGCTAATGGCGCCAGTAGCATGACCAGAATACCAAGTATAGGATTCACATTACGCTCACCGTTATCACCACGGCCACCGCCAAACAGCATGCCAAATTGCGCGATAGATGCAATTGCTCCTGCTACCGTGGCTGAAATAGTGGAAATTAAAGTGTCTCGATTTTTCACATGCGCAAGCTCATGCGCCATCACACCGCGCAATTCACTCTCACTCAGAACCTGCATAATCCCTACTGTAGCAGCGACCGCAGCATTTTCCGGATTGCGACCGGTAGCAAAGGCATTCGGCTGAGTTTCGTTAATCACATACACTTTTGGCATCGGCAATTGAGCATTTTCAGCCAGAGATTTCACCATCTGATAGTAATTTCTGAATTGCAAGTTATCTGCTGTCACTTCTTCAGCGCCATACATTTTAAGCACCGCTTTATCCGAGAACCAGTAGGCATAAACATTCATCGCTCCGGCGAATATCAATGCGATGAACATACCGCCTGCACCGCCTAAAGCGGCACCAACCACACCAAACAACGCCACGATTGCTGCCATTAAAATCGTTGTTTTAAGCCAGTTACCTAACATTTTTCATCCTTATTTATTACGCACTCATAATCAATTTCTTCGACATGAATAAACTGGATTGCCGCCCGCCACGCTTCGCTCGAGGCCAAAGGCTAAATCGCTAGCAATGACATCATCGCGAAACAGTACTTGGTATCCCCATGAAATATAGGCGCCAAGCCATTATTTGGCTTGTCCGTGGAATATGCCAACTAAAGTTGGCTATTCTCAAGCCAAAGCATCTTATTTAAATGAAAAGGTCGCATGCCGTGGCGACCCAGCTAAACAAGTTCGTCATAAATAAATCATACCGAATCAGTAACTAAGATGATGGCAAGCCGTAAAAATTCAAGATTAATCGTCTAGAATAAAACCAGATCCAATCGTAGTAACGCGTAACGAGGAATAAAATCTATTCGGAACAAAACAGATCACCTGCTTTTAAATGATGTCCCTGTATGAAAGCCTGCGCATTCATGCGCTTGCCGCCTGGCGCCTGTAATTCCAGAACATTCAGGACACCTTGCCCGCACGCGACCAGCAAACCACCGTGCACACTGATAACTTCTCCGGGTTTTGCCGGCATCAGCTTTACTTCTAAATCTTGTTCAGTCGCCATCCAGATACGGCACACTTCACCTTTAAGTTTGGTCTGCGCCACAGGGAACGGATTAAACGCCCTGATCTGACGTGATATTTCAGCTGCACTCTTCTGCCAGTCAATCGCAGCTTCTGATTTTTCAAGCTTGTGCGCATATGTCACCAGACTTTCATCCTGCGGCGTGCTTGGCAACTTACCGTTTACTTCCAAATCGTGCATGGCCTGCACCATTAAATCTGCACCAATTTGCGCCAGCGCATCATGCAGGCTCTGTGTTGAATCGGTTGCGCGGATCGGAACAACCCCCTTGCTCACCATAGCACCTGCATCCAGTGCCGGTACAACTTCCATAATCGTAACGCCGGCTTCAGCATCTCCTGCCAATATTGAACGGTGTATCGGGGCAGCACCGCGCCAGCGCGGCAGCAAAGATGCATGTATGTTATAACAGCCATGTGCAGGCATATTGAGTATTGTAGTTGGAATAATTAAGCCATATGCGGCCACAATCATTACATCGGCATTTGTAGCTGCTATATGTTCCTGCACCTCTGACGGTTTGAGGCTTTCTGGCTGAAACACGGCAAGATTATGCTGCTCAGCCAACACCTTCACTGGACTGGGTTTTAATTTCATACCACGGCCAGCGGGACGATCCGGCTGCGTAAGTACCATCACAATTTCATGCCTGGCTGCAATAAGTGCAGCCAATGCGGGCACCGCGAACTCAGGCGTACCTGCAAAGATTATTTTCAATTTTTTGCCTCTGGATTTTTTAACTACATTGGGCGATTGCGCTGTTGCTTCAGCATTTTATTTTTAATACGGGTTCTCTTGAGCGGTGATAAATACTCTACAAACACCTTACCCAGCAAATGATCCATTTCATGCTGAATGCACACGCTCAATAAACCATGCGCTTCCAGTTTAAAGATCTCGCCTTTTTCATTCATAGCTTCAACGATAACCTTCTCTGCCCTGGTAACACTGTCATAAACACCAGGCACAGACAAACATCCCTCTTCGTAGACTTGCTGGCCGTCTCTCTCAAGAATTTTTGGGTTAATAAACACCTGCAGCTGATCTTTAGTTTCACTGGTATCGATAATGAGCAACTGTACATGCTGATTCACCTGTGTTGCTGCCAACCCTATACCTGGGGCCTGATACATGGTCTCGGCCATATCTTTAATCAGACGACGTAGTGACGCATCAAACTCTTTCACTGGCTTGGCTACAGTGTGCAATCTTGGGTCTGGATAATTAAGAATATCTAAAATCGCCATAAAAATTTATTTACCTAATATTGATACTTGATTTAAAACTTGCACGTCCTAAGACTCAAATTATTTATTAATGTTCAGCTTTTTCCATAAAAGCTTGATTGCTGAATGAATTACGTGATAGATTTAACCTAAATTCGCGATTAATACGCTAATCTTTTGGCATATAATCGTATGCTTCTTAATGCATTTTGTCTGAGGTCATCTATATTATGTTTCGCAATATTATAACGCTGCTCACGTTTTGTTGCTTAAGCTTCCACCTCAACGCACAAGAAATCGAACTCAAAAATAACCATCCTGAACGGCATGTTGTAGTTAAAGGCGACACATTATGGGGAATTTCATCCAAATTTCTTAAAGACCCATGGCTATGGCCAAAAGTCTGGAAATTAAACCGCTCCCAGATAAAAAACCCGCATTTGATATACCCTGGAGATGTTGTTTTTCTCGATTTGAGCAGCGGAAAGCCACAGCTCAGACTATTACGCGAGACTATCACCCTGCAGCCGGGGGTAGTTGTAGAACCTTTAGATAAAGTAGCTGTTCCCACTATTCCGCTGAATGTCATTGCACCTTTCCTGAGCCAGCCACTAGTGATTGAAAAAGATCAATTGGCGAATTCTCCAAGAATTATTGCTGGGCAAGATAACCGCGTGGTATTAAGCCCAGGTACAAAAATTTATATTAATAAAATCGAAGAAGAAGACGGTCTTGACTGGTTTGTTTACAGACCAGGTCAAACGCTTATTGACCCGGATAGCAGAGAAACCTTAGGTGTAGAGGCAACTTATCTAGGCGACGCCAGAGTAACTAAATACGGTGAGCCCGCGTCAGCCTCTATTACTAAATCTAAAGAAGAGATCTTTATTAAGGATAGACTGGTACCAGCTGGCGATGAAGCTATCACCAATTTCGTACCGCATGCTCCTGAAACAGAGATCAAAGGACGCATCATCAAAATTTACGGAGGATTAGCTGAAGCCGGACCTGAAAGCATCGTTGCTATCAGCCGAGGCTCTCAGGATGGTGTTGAAATAGGTCATGTACTAGCAATTAACCGTTATGGTCGGGTCATTAAAGATCCTGAACCAAGCAAAGAAGCTACAGACAAGTCAGATGCTAAATCCAAACTTAAAGAATTGAACTTTGAAGTATCAAAGGATGCAGATGGCAAGCCAATTGTGAACTTTGAGAAAAAAGCTAAAAATGAGGGTTTAGACCTTGAGCCCGGCATGATCAAACTACCGGATGAGCGTGTTGGCTTGATGATGGTATTCCGCGTGTTTGATCGCATTTCTTATGGAATCATTATGCAGGCATCGGAGCCAGTCAACACTAAAGACGCTGTAAAAACACCTTGATTTTTCACTATCGTTAACCCTTGATGGTTAACTCGTGATGGCTAACTCATGATAACTAACCAAATTGCAGTTGTTGAAGAGAAATTACTGTGGGTTAGCCTTGGTAGAATTGCAGGGATAGGCTCACAGACATTTTGTCAGTTGCTGAAAGCATTTGGCAGCCCTGAAAAGATTTATGCTGCCAACCCTAAGCAGTTGCGTAAAATAGTCAGCGATCATATTGCAAGCGAAATTACATGCGGCATTGACACGGACGCGCTGGAACAAACCAGACTATGGTTATCTCAGGACAACAATCACCTCGTTACACTTGCTGACCCAGAATATCCGAAAGCATTACTAGAAATTGCTGACCCTCCGCCATTTTTATATGCAAAAGGTAATCTGTCTTTATTAAACCAACCCAGCATTGCCATTGTAGGTAGCCGCAATGCCAGCGTACAGGGTGAAAAAAATGCCGACGCCTTTGCCGCTGACCTTTGCGCTTACGGTTTATGCATTGTCAGTGGATTAGCACTGGGTATTGACGGAGCAGCACACCGCAGCGCACTCAGGGTTAACGGCGCTACCATTGCTGTGGTCGGTACCGGACTGGATATTGTTTATCCGGCTAAGCACCGAGATCTGGCTCACCAGATCGTACAGCACGGCCTGATTATTTCTGAATTTGATCTGGGCACCCCATCTAAACCACAGAACTTCCCTAAACGTAATCGGATTATCAGTGGACTGAGTCTAGGCTGCCTAGTAGTTGAAGCAAACCTGCAAAGCGGCTCACAGATCACAGCAAGACTAGCAACTGAACAAGGTCGCGAAGTGTTCGCTATTCCCGGCTCCATACACTCACCTATGTCAAAAGGCTGTCACCAACTGATTAAACAAGGTGCCAAACTGGTAGATTGCCTGCAGGATATTGTTGAAGAACTGAACTTGAGCCACAGTCCACAATCTCATGTACTACCTGATGATGATATTGAATCAGCCAATCCATCTGAGAATACTAGCACCAATATAATCATGGCAACGATGGGTTACGACCCGATCACTTTAGACAATCTAGTTACTTTAAGTGGCTTGACGGTGAGCGATGTTTCATCCATGCTAATGTTACTGGAACTTGATGGAAAAATAGCCAGCCTTACAGGAGGACAATATCAGAAAATTATGTAGTTTTTAATTTCACAAATTTGCATAAACCAACTCACTTAAGGGAAACACCGATTAATTGAGCGAGCAGGATGAGGTGCATGGCGCACTCGTAGACACTTAATTTAATCAGCACTTCCTTAAAGTTAATAATAATTTAAAGGAAAACATCATGTTTGAAGTACTGGTTTATATGTTCGAAAACTACATTGACTCACAGTTCAGACCTGACGATAACACCTTATCAAAAGAGTTATCCGCTGCAGGATTTGACGAAGAAGATATTAACGGCGCATTTCACTGGTTTAATCAACTGGAATCATCTGTTGAAAAACCTTCATTATTCACGCATGCTCAGCATGCCAACACCCGCATTTTTACTGAAGATGAATTTAAAAAAATCTCCGGCGAAAGCATCGGTTTCATTTTATTTCTGGTCAATGCAAACATCCTGAATTCAGCACAACGTGAATTAGTCATTGAGCTTGCCATGAGCCTGCCGCAACTTATAATCAGTATTGAAGAAATGCGCTGGATTGTACTCATGACAACCTGGGGCGCAAGTAAGACCGGCCCGGACAAAACGAAAGAATATCTTTTTATTGAAGATGCGCTGCTGAATAAAGAAAAACCGACCTTGCATTGAATGCAGGTCGGTTTTTTGATGCAAATTGAACTTGATAATCGTTCGCGCTTCCCACTTTGCTAGCCATTTTAATGGCTTAGAAAAGTGGGAAAGACCTTTACGATCTGGGCTTTTCGAAGTGCGTAAATTTTACTGTTTAATTTACGCCGTTCATGCTTCAAATAACTCAGCGCGACCGGCGTAAATTTTGCAAAAGCTCAGGCTGTTGAATCAATAAATCAATTATTACTAATATTATTGATGACGGTACTGATTGTTGCAGATTGATTAAGCGTATAGAAATGCAGACTAGGCGCACCACCAGCCAGTAGCGTTTCACATAGTTCACTCACCACATCTATGCCAAGCGCTCGTAGCGATGCCATATCATCACCATATTCTTCCAGACGCATTTTGAGCCAACGCGGTATTTCTGCGCCGCAGATACTGGAGAAGCGCGCCAATTGAGTGATGTTATAGATCGGCATGACGCCCGGCACGATAGGTATCGTGATACCTAAGTCATCACATTGATCCACAAATCTAAAATAGGCGTCGGCGTTATAAAAATACTGCGTGATCGCAGAATTGGCACCAGCATCCATTTTACGTTTCAGATTCAGCAAATCTGCTGCTGGCGTTTTGGCCTCGGGGTGAAACTCAGGATATGCTGCCACTTCAATAAAAAAGTGGTTACCCGTTTCAGCTCGAATAAACTCCACCAACTCAGATGCATAACGAAAATCACCGGCGCTTACCTCACCAGAAGGCACATCGCCACGCAACGTTACCAAACGGTTAATGCCATGTACCTGATAGCTTTGCAACAGATCGAGAATTTCAGCCTTGCTGGATGAAATACAGGAAATATGTGGCGCTGCTTGAAAACCTTCACGCTGAATTTCCAGCACAGTTTCCATGGTACGGTCACGCGTAGAACCGCCCGCACCGAATGTTACCGAGAAAAATTCCGGATTGAATTTTGCCAGCTCTTTGCGCGTTTCACGCAGCTTTTCTATACCTTCAGCCGTTTTCGGCGGAAAGAACTCGAAACTGACTTCAAATTCCTGATTAGGGTTTTTCATGTTTAATTCATTTCATTTATTTTGACATTTCTATAAATACAGAGTGTAGGATGCAGTAACAGCCGTTAAGAGCGTGTCCTTAGAATATATGCGCTAAAGCGCATTATTCATACGCCAAAAGCGCCCAAATGGTTTAAATAGGCAACCAGCAAAGCTGATGCTCACAAAAAATGTATTTATAGAAGTGCTCATTTATTATCTATCAGCAAGGCAGATAGTACCCAGGTAAATAAACTGTAAAGCAACGCACCGATCATCCCAGCGAGAAAGGTTTTCACTTCAAAGCCTTCCAGCCATGAACCTACAGCGTAAAACAGCAAACCGTTTATCACCAAAATAAACAGTCCCAATGTTAATACTGTAATCGGCAGCGTCAGCAACACCAGAATCGGCTTGATCAGCATATTCACCAAACCTATCACCAGTGCAGCAACCAGAGCGGCAGTAAAACCAGCCACATGAATACCAGGCACAAGATATGCAACAGCCAGTAAGGCCAATGCATTCAAAATCCAAATCAGTAACAACTTCATGCTGCTGCTCCTTTTTTTATCTACCCGCAGTGTTTATTTTCCTGCCAACATATTAATTAATAACGGTAAGTGTCTGGCTTGAATGGACCTTGCTTCTGCACACCAATATAGGCTGCCTGCGTATCGGTTAATGTCGTCAGTTGTGCATTCAGTTTTTTCAACTGCAATACCGCAACTTTTTCATCCAGATGCTTAGGCAAAGTATAAACGCCTACTGGGTATTTGGCAGTCTGTGTAAACAGCTCAATTTGCGCAATGGTCTGATTGGCAAATGATGAACTCATCACATAGCTTGGGTGACCAGTCCCACAGCCTAAATTCACCAAGCGGCCTTTAGCCAGTAAAATAATTTTTTTGCCGTCAGGGAATATTACGTGATCTACCTGTGGCTTGATCTCATCCCATTCGTATTTCTCAAGTGATGCTACGTCGATTTCATTATCGAAGTGACCAATGTTGCACACAATCGCCTGATCTTTCATTTTTTTCATATGGTCATGCGTAATCACATGGTAGTTGCCGGTTGCAGTCACAAAAATATCACCATGCGCAGCAGCGTATTCCATTGTGACTACACGGTAACCTTCCATGGCTGCCTGCAACGCACAGATCGGGTCAATTTCGGTTACCCATACCTGGGCTGAAAGTGCACGCAAAGCCTGAGCTGAACCTTTACCTACATCGCCGTAACCTGCTACTACAGCGACCTTACCGGCAATCATCACATCCGTTGCACGCTTGATCGCATCTACCAGAGACTCACGGCAGCCATACAGGTTATCGAATTTAGACTTGGTGACTGAATCATTCACGTTAATCGCCGGGAAAGCCAGTTTGCCTTCTTTGTGCATTTGATACAGACGATGCACGCCAGTCGTGGTTTCTTCTGTCACACCTTTAATGTGCGCCAATCGTGTTGAGTACCATGTTGGGTCTTGCTGTAATTTTGCCTTAATCGCTGCAAACAGACAGGTTTCTTCTTCTGAAGTCGGGTTGGCAATCACAGATAGATCTTTTTCTGCACGTGTACCAAGGTGTAACAACAATGTTGCATCTCCACCGTCATCCAGAATCATGTTGCTATAGCCACCATCAGTCCACTCAAAAATACGGTGGGTGTAATCCCAGTACTCAGTCAGCGTTTCACCCTTAATTGCAAACACCGGAGTGCCACCGGCAGCGATCGCAGCAGCAGCGTGATCTTGGGTTGAATAGATATTGCATGATGCCCAGCGCACTTCAGCACCCAGATCTTTAAGGGTTTCAATGAGTACCGCTGTTTGAATCGTCATGTGCAGGCTGCCGGTAATACGAGCACCTTTAAGCGGTTGCGCTTGTGCATATTCCTGACGAATTGCCATCAAGCCTGGCATTTCAGTTTCGGCAATTGCGATTTCTTTACGACCAAAAGCCGCTAGGTTAATATCAGCAATAACATAGTCATTAGTTAAATTTTTAATATCTGCAGTCACAGCATTCATGTTGATTTCCTTGAATTGTGTGACCGGGGGGATGGGGGAATTACAGAGATGAAAACTTATCTCACCCGTATCCCGTGCCCGGCACGGTTAATATAGGTGAGCGTCGTTTAAAACATTTTCTGAGCCTAGGAGACTGTACAAAAAGACAGCTCTCGCAACGCTCCTCAGAAGTGGTGCGCATTATACGCGATATTATTTTAACTACAATACCGCAACAGAATGAATATAAAAGGATTTTTACCTTAAGTATTCATTCCGGTCTTGCTTTACAAGCCGGCAGCAGCGCGTAATGCCGCCGCTTTGTCAGTTGCTTCCCATGTAAATTCAGGCTCATCACGGCCAAAGTGACCGTAAGCAGCGGTTTTACTGTAGATCGGACGCAACAAATCCAGCATTTTCACAATACCTTTTGGACGCAGGTCAAAATGCTCAAGCACTAATTGTGTCAATACCTCATTCGACACTTTACCTGTACCGTAAGTTTCAAC
>JBFZCQ010000087.1:0-17715 GCA_041307905.1 Methylotenera sp. | reverse complement strand
TGCATTGGAAGGTGTGCGCTATGTTGATTGGCAGTTAGCACACCTGGCGCAAGGTGTCGGTGAATTGCCGGCACGTATCGAATTTGGCGGTTTTGATCAGACTGCACCGCAGGAACAGCGTTTGCGCGATATTTTAGTTAGCCGTGGCGTAGAAGTGGATGAATATAGAATGACTGCAAATACACCGGCACAGACGCAGCATGTTCAGCTTGAAAATCAGGAGGCAGAATGTCGTGCCGCTGTTGCCTGGGCGCAAGCGCGATTAACAGAAAACCCTGCGGCCAGGCTGGCAATTGTAACGCCACGCCTAAATGATGTAAGAAACCAGCTCGAAGATCTGCTGGATGATGTATTTTATCCAATGAACATACGTCCCGGCTTGGCGGATAGGCCACGCCATTATAATTTTTCATTAGGCACACCATTAGCCCAGCAACCGCTTATTCAGGCGGGTTTGAATCTACTGCGGCTGATGACCGCACATCAGTTGCAGCAATCTGATATAAGCATGCTGCTGTTGTCACCGTTCTGGTCGGCAAGTCATCGGGAGGCCGATGCACGCGCACTACTGGATGCGAGCATGCGTGAAAAACTGCCGATGCAGTTTACACTTTCACGTCTGCTGGAGTTTATACAGGTCCAGCAGGCAGAGGGCCTGCATCTTGAGTCGTTGCTGGCAAATATACAAGCTGCAACGGCAATTTCTAGCGGAAGAAAACTGTCACCGGTACAGTGGGCGCAGACGCTGGATGTAGTCCTGAATGCGCTAGACTGGCCCGGTGAACGCACTATCAACAGTCTCGAATATCAGGCGCTGAATGCATGGAAAAAAGCTTTGCAGCAACTGGCCAGGATGGATGTGCTGGATAAAAAGCTCGCTGCCAGTGAAGCGGTATACTACATGCAGCAGATTTGTACCGCCCAGGTATTTCAGGCAGAAACCGAACTTGAACCTGCGATACAGATACTGGGGATTATGGAAGGCCTGAGCGCCCCGGTAGATGCCATGTGGTGCATGCACATGAATGACCATATCTGGCCGCTGCCAGCGCGGCCTAATCCGCTATTACCGGCATTTATACAGCGTGCAGCCGAATTGCCGAATGCAGATAACAATGTACAGGCAATCTTTGCAGCAACGATTCAGCAGCGGCTGTTGCATTCAGCCGGGCATATTATTTTTTCAAGCAGCAGCATGGATGGTGAAAGCCAGCTACGGCCTTCGCCGCTCATGCAGGATATTAGCCTTTTTAATGCCGAAGTCCCCCTAGCCGTCACGCTGGCAGAACAGTTAAGTTTTCACGCCCATGATGCGCTGGAGCATATTGATGATCATATTGCGCCCGCAGTTTTAGAGGGCGAACATGTTTCCGGTGGAACCGGTTTGTTGAAAGCGCAGGCAGTTTGCCCAGCCTGGGCGTTTTATCAGTATCGGCTCGGTGCAAAAGCACTTAAATCACCAACTGCCGGGCTGGATAACATGGATCGCGGTTCACTGGTGCATGGTGTGCTGGAGCAGTTCTGGCGTAAACGCCATTTTGCTGATTTGCGTGATATGAGTGCAGATGCCTTTGCAGAGGCTTTAAGCCGAGCAGTTCGCAACACCATACAGGCTTTTGCTGCCGAGAGCAGTGTTGCCTCTGCGGCAGTACTCGAACTGGAATCAGAACGTTTGCTACGATTGGTAGGTGACTGGCTGGCGTATGAAAAAGCACGCGGGGTGTCTTTCCGAATTGTAGATTGTGAAGTCGGTAAAAAAGTACAGATCTGCGGTATTGAAGTGACCTTGAAAATTGACCGTGTGCACAAACTTGAAACCGGTGGGCTGGAATTTATTGACTACAAAACCGGGCAGATGCCAAAAATAAAAAGCTGGGGTGAAGACCGCATCACCGAGCCGCAGTTACCTATTTATGCCACTTTTTATGCCGACCCTGCCGAACAGGTGGCAGGCATACATTTTGGCATGGTAAAAACCGCCGAGCATGCTTTTGCCGGTGTTTCGGTCGAGAGCTTTGAAGTAGAGCCAAATAAACGTAAGCCACCCTTTACGCAATACTTTACCAATTGGCAGCAACTGCTAAACCATTGGAAATCTGCGATTGAAGCCATTGCAATAGAGTTGCGCGCAGGCGAGGCTGCAGTCCGTTTCAGCGATGAAAATGAGCTGATGTACTGTGAAGTGACACCACTTCTTCGGCTGCCGGAGCGCAAATTACAGTTTGAAAGATTTCAGGAGGCTGAAGCGTGAGCCGAATGAATATTGGACATGACTATAATCTAGAAGCTGATGAACAGAATCGCCTGCGTGCTCTTGAGCTGACCTCATTTATTGTCGAAGCCCCTGCGGGTGCAGGCAAAACCGAACTGCTGACACAGCGTTATTTAAAGTTGCTGCAAACAGTGAATGAGCCGGAAGAAATCATCGCGATAACTTTCACTAATAAAGCTGCCGCCGAGATGCGCTTACGCATTCTGGATAGTCTCATGAAGGCGGCCAAGCAGGATAAACCTGCGCAGCCGCACAAGCAGATTACCTACGATTTGAGTCTGAAAGCGCTGCAGTGTTCTGCCTTGCAGAACTGGCAACTGATTGAAAATCCGTCACGGCTGCGCATCTTCACGATTGATAGCCTGTGTGCGCACTTGGCAAGACAAATGCCGCTCATGAGCCGCTTTGGCTCGCAGCCGCGCGTAGCCATTGATGCAACTGCTTTGTATGCGCAGGCTGCCGAACAGACGCTGGCATTGCTTGAAGATAATGAACATAACGAGGTGCTAAAAGCAGCATTACGTTATGTGGATAACAATGCCGGACAGCTTAAAAACCTGCTCATGAAAATGCTGGAAAAGCGAGACCAATGGCTGCATCACGCCCAGTTTGAAGTCGATGCGGCCTCATTGCAGCAGACATTGCGTTATATGGTCGATCAGGAAATGCAGACTGTTGCCGAAGTGTTCAATACACGCTTACAGACTGAGTTGATGCCGCTCGCCAGATTTGCTGCCAGCCAGCTACCGAGCGAACATCCGATAAGCATATTGGCAGGTTGGGATGCGCCATTGTCAATCGATGCCGATATATTGCCCGTCTGGTTGGCTGTGTGTGAATTGGTAATGACTAAAGACAATAGCATTCGAGCCAAGATTGATAAAAATATTGGTTTTCCTGCAGATAAAAAAGATGAAAAAGCGAGCTTTAGTGCGATTTTGGAATCTATGGCCAGCGATGCCGGCATTGCAGATGCGCTGGCTCGCATTAGAGCTTTGCCGGCTATTTCTGATGATCAGGATGGATGGCAGATTATCGCCACACTATCTAAACTGCTGAATCTTGCTGTGGCACAACTGTGGCTGGTATTTCAGCGTTTGGGTGAGGTAGATTTTGTGGAGATTGCTCACCGTGCAACACGCGCCCTGGGGGATGAATTCGGCGAGCCGACTGATCTGGCGCTCAAGCTGGATTACCAGATTAAACATCTGCTCGTGGATGAATTTCAGGATACCAGCCCGAGCCAGATCAAACTTCTGGAACAGCTCACACTGGGCTGGCAGATGGATGACGGGCGCACCTTGTTTGCAGTGGGCGACCCTATGCAGTCAATTTACCGTTTCCGTAAGGCGAACGTAGGTTTGTTTATTGATGCGGCAGAGCACGGTATTGGTGATATTTATCTGGAGCGTTTGCAACTGTATCGCAACAACCGCTCATCGCCGGCGATTGTGGAATGGATTAACCGGACTTTTGCGCCAATATTCCCTGAACGTGATGAGGTAATTCAGGGGGCGATTCATTACCGTCCGTTTATTGCAACTAAGGATAATCTGCCGCAAGCCGGTGTAGCAGTGCACCCTATCATCAAGCAGCCTGATGAAAGCACAGATCTGGCACAGCAGCGCGAAGCCGAGGCGATCGTGCGCGTGATTCAGGCGGAGCAGCTTACCAATCCGGATGTGAAAATAGCAGTGCTGGTGCGCTCTAAAAAGCACTTATCACAATTAGTCAGCAAGCTGCGCCGTGAAAATAAGGATATTGCGTTTCAGGCAGTGGAAATTGAAGCGCTCGAGGGCAGGCAAGTAGTGCAAGACCTGCTCGCACTTACACATGCGCTGCATCACCGTGCAGACCGTGTGCACTGGTTGGCCATATTGCGTGCGCCGTGGTGTGGCCTGAATTTGCATGATATGCATGCACTTGCAGGACATGACCATTACAGTACGATTTGGGCGCTGATGCATGATCATGAAGTTGTGAGTCGATTATCTGCCGATGGCCAGTCGCGCTTACTGCATGTACGCGAAATATTGGATGAAGCTTTTGCAAACCAAGGCCGCATGGATACAAGCCGCTGGATACGCGGTGTATGGCTTATGCTTAATGGTAGCGCCTGCCTGTGGGAACCAGGTGATGTTGTTGATGTGCAGGCATTCTTTAGCTGTCTGGATGCGCTGGATCGCGGCAATCAGTTCTCGCCTGAGCGTATGGCGTTTGAAATTACGAAACTGTTCGCCGCACCGGATAGTCATGGCGGAAACCTGCAGATGATGACGATACATAAATCCAAAGGTCTGGAATTCGATACTGTTATTCTGCCTGGTTTAGGTGCCAGTACCGGCGGCAATAATGGTGATAAGCCGTTGGTGCTGTGGGAGGAAATGAGTGTTGGTCATCAGCATGAGTTACTGGCTGCACCGTATATTCCCAAAGGCGCCCGTGATAAGGATAAAGTGAGTCCGTATGATTATCTGGAGGCTCGTGAAAAAGAGCGCGATGCCAATGAGTCGGCACGCGTATTGTATGTGGCGGCAACAAGGGTAGAGCGTAAATTGCACCTGGTGGGCGTTGCCAGCCAGAACGCTAAAGGTGAAGTCAGCCCAACCAAAAATACATATCTGGATTTACTCTGGAACACTATTGGGCCAGATTTCGAAGCCGCTACCCATACTGATGTGGTAGCCGAGGAAAATGCAGATATAGCAGAGTTCACGCCTCGCTTGGTGCGCCTGAAGCAACCGCATATTCCGGTAATTCTTCAAACTGCTGAACCGGTTATTAGCATCAATAAGCCAAACAACAAGCCAGCGGGTATCAGCGCAAATATAGATGCTGACATTGGTACGCTGGCGCACCGCTATATGGAAATAATTGCGCAGCAGGGTTTGGCAGGTTGGCCTTTATCTAGAATCAGCTCATTATTGCCGGCTATGCGTTACTGGTTAAGGCAACAGGGGCATGCCGAGAGTTTGGCGCATGAAGCAGCTGCAAAAGTTGAACAATTGTTAGTAAGCACATTAAGCAGTCCAGAAGGGCAGTGGGTGCTGCAGGCGCGAGATGCAACAGCTGTTGAGTTTTCGCTGATGAAACTGACTGCTGGAGGCGCTAAAAAGCATATTATAGACCATACATTTATTGACAGCGGTACGCGCTGGATCATTGACTATAAAACGACAGAATTAAACGCAGCTGCCTCAGCTGAGAGTTTACAATTGGCCGCAGAGAGCCATCGCAAGCAGATGGAAAGCTATGCTGCATTATTTGAAGACGAAGGCTTGCCGCTGAAGTGTGCAATATTCTTTATGCATATTGGCAGGCTTGTGGTGCTGCCATAGGATATGTAAAGTCTTGATTTGGCGTTTTAGTTTTGTCGGGCATGAACTTTAAGTTGTCAGTCAAAATCATACAGAAACATGAATTAATCAGAATGGATAATATAAAAAATGCGTCCGATCTATATTTTTGGTTTTATGATGCTGCTAACCGGCTGTGCAACTAACCCGCAGGCAGAGCAGAAAAGGGCAACTGAACAGATGGAGTATAAAATTCAGGTGTATGGACCGGCATGTGAAAAGCTTGGGTTTGCAAAAGATACGGATCCATGGCGTGAGTGCATCCAGCGTGAATATGAGCAGATCATCATGCGGCAGCAGCGTAACTGGGATTATCCTTACTGGAGCCCTTATTACAATCGTCCGTTCTATTGGCGCTAAGATCAGAGAGTGCTTGGCAACAGTACAGGTGTAATGGACAAATCCACTGCCTGCTCATTTTTAAGCAGGCTACCAGACTTATATTAAGCAGCCAAAATAAAAGATTAATATGGCTGAAAACATTATAATCAGCCAACCATGAAAGATAGTTCCACTGCCCGTTTTCCTGTAATTGACGTATTTAAGGCGATATCTTCGCAGTTGATTGTGCTGCATCATCTCGCAGCCTATGGTCCCATTTCTACTGCTGTGCAGCAGGCAGCCCCTGTACTCATTGACTGGCTGTATGACTATGCACGTATGGCGGTACAAGTGTTTTTTGTGATCGGTGGCTATCTTGCTGCGCGCTCCATGTTCTCAAATACCGCCAGTATGAGGTGGTTGACTAAGAATCTGATCAATCGATATTTAAGACTGGTTGTTCCATTTTTGTTCGCTCTGGTTCTTGCCATACTTTGCGCCTTTGTTGCGCGCCAATTATTGGCTGATGATTTCATCCCTGCCGCGCCTGAGTTATTTCAAATTCTATCGCATGTATTTCTTTTACATGGCGTTCTGGATTTTGACTCGTTGTCAGCTGGTGTATGGTTCATTGCAATTGATTTTCAGCTTTTTGTGATGATGCTTGCTATCGCTTGGCTGGGTGCTAAAACAATTGATTCCAGAAAGATAACTCTTTTAATGGTTACACTAATGGCAGCTGCATCATTATTCTGGTTTAATCGTAATGCTGGTTATGATGATTGGGCTTTATATTTCTTTGGTGCTTATGGCATGGGGGCAATGGCATATTGGGCAGGACAATCCACGCGGCAGGCGGCATGGCTCTGGTTAAACATTGCAATTGCGCTGGCTGCGCTTTTTGTTGATTTCAGATTGCGCATACTGATTGCAGTGGGCGTTGCGTTAATACTGTTTTTTACAAGAAATACAAAGATTAAAGAAGGGTTTAAACTGCAGAAAGTTACGCATTATCTGGGCACGATTTCATATGCTTTATTTCTTGTGCATTTCTCGGTTGTCATGCTTGCAAACGCGGTTTTTGGCTGGTTTAAATTCAGCAACTCACTAGCAGGTTTTGTTTTCATGATATTTTCATGGCTAGCTAGTATGGTTCTGGCTGATATTTTCTATCGCAGGATTGAGAAGCCGGCTTCCTCAGCTCTAAAGCTAAGTGTTAGCGGCAGGTGATTGCAATTAAGCTTTAATCTAAGTGATTGCTAGTTTCTGTTTGTAAAGTATCGGGGTAAGTAATGATGGAAATTTTCAAAGAGGGTCTGTGCGTTGTTGTTATTGCAATGCTTTTAGGAGGGTGTGCTACCACCAGCCCAAGCTCGTTGCAGGAGCGGCGCCATCAGATACTTGCGATGAAAAGTGATGTTTTAACCGAGCTATACACACTTTATCCTCAGGCAGAAAAGCAAATTGCATCAGCTTACCTGACTGTTTCTTTACCTAGGTTTATTTGCAATTATGGCTAGTTATAAACTCATCGAAATTTCACAGGCATTTCAGGGCTTTGACGATATTCTGGATGTACGATCACCGGCTGAATATGCTGATGACCATCTGCCTGGTGCATGCAGCGTTCCTGTGCTGAATAATGAAGAGCGTGCCCGTATCGGCACTTTATATAAGCAAGTGTCACCGTTCGCAGCAAAAAAGCTGGGTGCGGCACTGATTGCACGCAATATCGCACAACACTTGGAAGATAAATTCATCGACAAACCAAAATCCTGGCGGCCCCTAGTTTACTGCTGGCGAGGCGGCATGCGCAGCGGTGCAATGGCGCATATTCTGGCACAGGTAGGGTGGAACACAGCGCAGTTGGAGGGTGGCTATAAAAATTATCGGCGTCATGTGCTCACGGAGTTGCAAGTATTACCTGCCCAATTTGATTTTTGTGTAATTGCCGGCGGTACTGGTTCAGGTAAGAGTCATTTATTACAGGCAATGGCTGAGCAAGGTGCGCAGGTGCTTGATCTGGAAAATCTGGCGCAGCACCGTGGTTCGCTTCTTGGTCGATTGCCAGGGCAGCCGCAGCCTTCACAGAAGACCTTTGAAACCCGGCTTTGGGATGTGCTGCGAACTTTTAAACCGAATCGTCCGGTTTATGTAGAGGCTGAGAGCCGAAAAGTAGGTGTGTTAAATGTGCCCACCGAGCTCATAGAGCGTATGCGTGCATCTGTTTGTGTAAAAATTGAAGTGCCGCTGGACGCACGAGTAAAGTTCCTAATGGAAGATTATGCACATTTTCTTGACGACGCCGCATTATTGACCGAGCGAATGTCATTGCTGGTTGACATGCATGGCCGCGAAATAATCAACCGCTGGTGCGAAATGGCAAGGCAGCGCGAATGGGAGCCTCTGGTGAGCGAGCTGCTCACTCTGCATTATGACCCTGCTTATAAGCGATCTTCCGGTGTCGGCCTGCAGCAACTCGGTAAAGCGCAGGTAATGCATTTAAACGCATTAGATAGCAATAGTATTAGTAAAGTAGCTGAAAATTTGATTCGTAATGAAAGAAAAAACAATGACTGAAATTCGCCTAACACAATATTCTCACGGCGGCGGTTGTGGTTGTAAAATTGCACCTTCCGTTCTCTCTGAGATTCTGTCCGGCTTGCCGCAGGCAGGGTTGTTCCCTGATTTAATGGTTGGGCTTGAATCAAGTGACGATGCTGCAGTTTACCGTTTGAATGATTCACAGGCGATTATCGCCACTACAGATTTTTTTATGCCGATTGTTGATGATGCTTTCGATTTTGGCCGCATTGCCGCAACCAATGCACTGTCAGATATTTATGCCATGGGCGGACAGCCGATTCTGGCGCTGGCAGTCGTCGGTATGCCGATTGATAAACTTCCGATAGAGACTATTCAACAAATCATGGCCGGCGGAGCCGCGGTTTGCCAGTCAGCAGGTATTCCTATCGCCGGCGGGCACTCTATTGATTCGCCGGAGCCAATTTATGGATTGGTAGCGCTGGGTATTGTGCATCCTGATAAAGTCAAACGTAACGATAAGGCAAAGGCTGGTGATGTGCTGGTGTTAGGAAAACCCATAGGTGTCGGCGTGCTTAGTGCTGCTCTGAAAAAAGGTGATCTAAGTGCTGATGGTTATCGGCAGATGATTGAGGTGACGACACAGCTTAACCGAACCGGTACAGCACTCTCCTTGATGGAAGGTGTGCATGCCATGACCGATGTTACCGGCTTTGCATTGCTAGGGCATCTGCTCGAAATCTGTCGTGGTTCGCAATTGCAGGCAAAGATTGAATTTGATCGGATTCCGTTTATTGATATTGCTTTGCAATTGGCAGAGGCTGGTTACGCTACGGGGGCGGCAGTTCGTAATTGGGCAAGTTACGGTGATTCAGTGACTTTAGAAAGCCATATTGCAGAATGGCAACGTAAATTATTGTGTGATCCGCAAACCAGTGGCGGCTTGTTAGTCAGTTGTGCACCTGAAGCTGTAGATACCGTATTGGCGGCTTTTAATACAGACGGTTTTGAAAATGCGGCTGTCATTGGGACGATGCAAACCGGAACTGTAAAAATATCAGTGCGTTAATAGGTGGTAAATGCATAACTAAAGGCCTCTGCAGAAGCACCGTTTGCACTAAGTTTGTCGAAGTGTGAACATTTAACCGATCTATCTTATCCAGCCATGCTTCGACAAGCTCAGACCGTTAAGGTCTTCCCCAATTTCCTACCCGTAAATGGCATCACCACCAATCTAAGTAGCTAGAAAAGTGTGAAGCACAAACGGGATGGAAATAGTTATACAGGAGCATTCTACAAGCCAGTGCCTTATTATATTAAACAAATTCTTTCAGCAAAGATTTCACAAAGTCAGTACGCAGATTGATGGCTGCTAAACCTACCGAAACTCTCAATTTATCCGGCCCATTCATGCGGCATCTTCTATCACGCTGCAATAGATTGATCAGTTTCAGCGGATCAATGTCTGCCTTAGGGTTGAACTGCAACTGAATTGCATCGGCGCTGGCGTCAATTTTAATTATGCCGATTGCTTTGGCTGCGATACGCAGCCGGTGGCAGGCGATCAGGGCCTCACCTTGCTCCGGCAGCAGGCCAAAGCGGTCGATCAATTCTTCCTGAAGGTTATCAAGTTCGTCATCATCGTTACAGTTGGCCAGGCGTTTATAAATCACCAGGCGTTCATGCACATCAGGGCAGTAGGCGTTAGTGAGCAGAGCAGGCGTATGCAGATTAATCTCGGTGGTGACACCTAATGGCGCATTCAGATCCGGCTCTTTGCCGGCTTTAAGTTGTTTTACAGCATAGTTCAGCATGTCTGAATACAGATGGAAACCGATTTCCTGCATCTCGCCGCTCTGGCTGTCACCCAGCAGTTCACCGGCACCGCGAATTTCAAGGTCATGCATGGCAAGATGGAAGCCTGCACCCAAGTCTTCCATGAGCTGGATCGCATCGAGACGTTTCTGCGCCTGCGGTGTAATCTTACGGTCAGGGTCGGTTAACAGGTAGGCATAGGCCTGATGATGCGAACGACCAACGCGGCCGCGCAGCTGGTGCATCTGTGCCAGACCGAACATATCCGCTTTGTTAATGATAATGGTGTTAGCTGTCGGCACATCAATACCGGTTTCAATAATAGTAGTACACAGCAACAGGTTATAACGCTGGTGGTAAAAATCACGCATCACGTTTTCCAGTTCGCGCTCGCGCAGCTGTCCGTGTGCAACGGCAATTCGTGCATCTGGCAGCATGCGTTCCAGTTTTTCGCGCATGGAGTGTATGGTATCGACTTCGTTATGCAGGAAATACATCTGGCCGCCGCGCTTGAATTCGCGCATGGCAGCTTCACGGATAATGCCTTCAGAGTATTCTGTATGAAAGGTTTTGATGCTCAGGCGCTTTTGCGGCGGCGTGGTAATCACGCTGAATTCGCGCAAGCCTTCCATAGCCATGCTAAGTGTGCGTGGTATCGGCGTAGCCGTCAGTGTCAATACATCGACTTCGGCACGCAGGGCTTTAAGCTGCTCTTTCTGGCGCACGCCAAAGCGGTGTTCTTCATCCAGAATCACCAGACCCAGATTCTTGAACTTTACATCTTTCTGGATTAAACGATGAGTGCCGATGATAATGTCGATATCACCGGACTCCAAACCTTTTAATGCTGCCGCCTGTTCTTTTGCGGTTCTGAAACGTGAAATCTCCGCTACCTTGATTGGCCATTCGGCAAAGCGGTCACTGAAGTTATTGAAATGCTGTTCCGCTAATAATGTAGTGGGTACCAGTACCGCAACCTGCCTGCCGCCCATCACCGCGACAAAGGCGGCACGCAACGCGACTTCGGTTTTGCCAAAGCCAACATCACCGCATACCAACCTATCCATTGGGCGTCCGGACTGCATATCTTTGATGACGTTTTCAATCGCTTCCAGCTGGTCCGGTGTTTCTTCAAACGGGAAGCCTTCGCAGAATGCCTCATAGTCATGCAGGCTCAACGTAAAGGCATGACCGCGGCGTGATGCGCGCTGTGCATAAAGATTAAGCAATTCTGCAGCTGTGTCGCGGATCTGTTTCAGTGCTTTTTTCTTGGCTTTTTCCCAATTGCCGCTACCTAAGCGATGCAGCGGTGCAGATTCCGGCGGGCCGCCGGAATAACGTGAGATCAGGAATAATTGTGAAACTGGCACGTAGAGTTTGTCGTCACCGTAGTATTCCAGCAGCAGAAACTCGGTTTCGCCCTCACCCAAATCAAGATTCACCAGCCCTTTATAGCGGCCTACTCCGTGCTGTTCATGCACGACAGGGTCATTGATGCGCAGTTCGGATAAATCCTTGAGCATGCCCTCGGTGCTGCGCGCCTTTTCTTTCTCGCGGCGGCGCTGCTGGCGTACCGTGGCAGCGTAGAGTTCGGCTTCGGTAATCACAGCAAAGGTAAAATCTTTGCCAGATGTCGATACAAAACCGCTGTGCAGCGTGCTCACGCCAAGCATTACTTTGGCTTTATTGGTCAGGAAATCATTCCAGGTTTCACAAATCGCGACTTCAAGGCCATATTCGGCAAATAATTGCGCCATGGTTTCACGGCGCCCCAGGCTCTCGGCAACAATAAAAATATGGCCTTTAAACTGGTTAATAAATGCTTTTAATTTGTGCAACGGTTCGTCAGCACGTCTTTCAATATCAAGTTCGGGTAAGCCGTTGATAGTTTTATCAATCGATAGCGTCAGCCTTGCAAATGCATGGGTCGATGTAAAGAAATCTTCTGTTTTAATCAACAGGGTTTCAGGAGTAAGCAGTGGGCGCTCTGCGTCGTGCGCCAGTGTGCGGTAGCGTGATTGTGCTTCGCGCCAGAATTGCTGGGCGCTTTGGTCTAAATCGCCATGCAGGCACAGTATGCTGTCTGCTGACAGGTAATCCAGGAGATTGGCAGTTTGTTCAAAAAACAATGGCAGATACCATTCAATACCGCCGGAAGCTACGCCTTTGCTGACATCTTTATAGATTTTTGCGCGCTGCGGGTCACCCTCAAAGGCTTCACGGAAATGGCTGCGAAACATCGCGATGCCGGCTTCATCCAGTGGAAATTCGCGCGCGGGCAACAGTCTGATTTCCGGTACCGGGTAAAGGCTACGCTGCGTATCGACATCAAAGGTACGAATGGTTTCAATTTCATCATCAAACAGATCAAGTCGGTACGGCAATGCCGAGCCCATAGGAAACAAATCAATCAGGCCGCCGCGTACACTGAACTCACCATGGCTGATGACCTGGCTTACATGGTGGTAACCGGCTTCGGCACATTGTGTGCGTAATGCTTCCAGATTCAGCTTTTGTCCTTTTTTAAGCATGAAAGTATTAGCGCTTAAATAAGCTTTGGGACTTAAACGAATCAGTGCAGTTGATAGCGGTACAATAATCACATCACAAGCATTTTGTGCGATATGATAAAGCGTCGTTAGCCTGTCTGAAATAAGGTCCGGATGCGGTGAAAACTGGTCATAGGGCAGGGTTTCCCAGTCAGGCAGCAAATGCACACTCAGGCTTGGCGCAAAGTAGGGGATTTCTTCTAGCAGGCGTTGTGCATCAAACGCATTGGAGGTAATCACCACCAGTGGTCGATGATGTTTTTTTTCTTTTAATTCGGTTGCAAGGTTTGCAAGCGCGAGACTATCTTCACCAGTGGTGTTAAGAGCAAAGCGTATAACTTGACCGGTTTTGGGTGTTGGCAGGGTAGACTGCGTCATATATGGGGGCTTGATGCGATTCTTAAGGCCGAGATTATAACGGTTTGAGTTGTATGAATTTAAAAAAATACCTGACTGTGTATGTGATTAAACATACACAGTACGAATAGTTATGCTGACTTTACTAAATATCAGATTGCATCAATGTCAGCATTTTTTACAAATACCGCAGAGTTATTTGCTGATTTGCAGTTCTGCGGCAATCCAGTAATCAACAGGACTCCCGGCAAAACCATCTTTTTCTGCAATGTAATAAGCAGCAACTTCAATCAATCTGTAACGCTGCTCGAGGTCAGACGTAGCTGACTTGGTTTTTTTTACAGCTGGTTTTTTTGCTGTAGTAGTTTTTGACTTGCTAGCTTTTTTGGTAGCGGCCGTCTCTTTTTTAGCGGCTGCTGCTTTGGGTTTTGCTGCAGCTTTGGCTGCTGTTGCTTTTTTAGTTTTTACTTCTTTTTTTTCAGTATTCTCGGCCATTTTGATTCCTTTCAAAATTTAGTTGTAATGCTGTTTCTATTAAAACAATATTTCATAACAGTTTTATTACGTGCCTGTACCGCCAACAGTAAGTCCATCAATTTTGAGCGTTGGCTGACCAACCCCAACCGGTACACTTTGTCCTTCTTTACCACAAGTACCTACGCCACTATCCAGTGACATGTCATTACCTATCATTGAAACACGTTTAAGGACATCCGGGCCGTTACCAATCAATGTCGCACCCTTGACCGGATAAGTGATCTTTCCATCTTCAATCATATAGGCTTCGGCTGCACTGAATACAAATTTACCACTGGTGATGTCTACCTGACCGCCCCCGAAATTTGCTGCGTATAAGCCTTTTTTTACTGACTTGATGATTTCTTCAGGCGGGGTAGTGCCGTTCAGCATATAGGTGTTGGTCATGCGCGGCATAGGCACATGAGCGTAACTCTCACGGCGTGCATTTCCCGTGAGAGGCATGTTCATGAGGCGCGCATTGAGTGTATCTTGAATATAGCCGCGCAGAATACCGTCTTCAATCAGTACGGTATTGCTGGTGGGGTTACCTTCGTCATCTACGCTCAGGGAGCCGCGTCGATTGGCGATAGTCCCGTCGTCGACGATGGTGATACCTTTTGCCGCTACTTGCTGACCTATCATGTTGCTGAAGGCCGAACTGCCTTTGCGGTTAAAGTCACCTTCCAGGCCGTGACCAATCGCTTCATGCAGTAAGATGCCAGGCCAGCCAGCGCCCAGAACTACCGTCATGCTGCCTGCCGGGGCAGGACGGGCATCTAGGTTGATAATTGCCTGATGCACAGCTTTTTGCGCATAATCATGCAGCACTTCATCCGTAAAGTAACTGTAGTCAAAGCGGCCACCGCCGCCTGCGGAGCCCTGCTCACGACGACCATTGCTTTCTGCAATAACATTGATACCTACGCGAACCAGCGGGCGAACGTCGGCAGCCATGACGCCATCATGGCGCGCAATCATCACGACTTCATATTCACCGGCGATGGAAGCCGTAACCTGTGTGATGCGCGGGTCAAGTTTTCTGGCAATAGATTCCAGATGTTCTAACAACTTTACCTTAGCTTCGGCTGATAATGAGGCAATTGGGTCGTGCGGCAGATACAGTTGCGGCGCCTGTGCAGTAATAATTGATTTTGCCGTTTGTTCGCCACCCATGGCTGCGATTGATTTGGTCGCAATCGCTGCCTTTTGTAATGCCTCCAAGCTAATGTCATCGGAATAGGCAAATGCGGTCTTTTCGCCGCTGACGGCGCGCACACCGACACCCTGATCAATCGAGAAGTTACCTGACTTTACCTGGCCTTCTTCAAGGCCCCAACTTTCGCTGCGACTGTACTGAAAATACAGATCGGCATAGTCAATCTTGTGCGACATCATGTCGCCAAGCACGCCCTGAAGTTTAGCTATATCTAAGCTTGCGGGGGCAAGCAGCGCTCGTGTTGCTTCATCAAAGTGAGAACCTTTGAGTAGACTGGAACTGCTTGGAATTTCCTGATTTTTCATTATGTATGTTTTAACTATTTAAATTGGTGGTCAATCCGACTTGACCACTTTAATCGTCCGATGTTGCAAGGCCGGTAAGCTTTTTCTCAGGCTGTCTTGGTATTTAGGATTCATGGTTGCCATCACCACACCGGAACCGCGCGGTAATCTGTCCAATACTACACCCCATGGGTCTACAATCATACTGTTGCCGTGAGTTTCTCGGCCTGAAATGTGGTAACCGCCTTGTGCCGGTGCAATTACATAGCACAAGTTTTCAATCGCGCGTGCACGCACCAGTGTTTCCCAATGGGCTTTGCCGGTCGTATCGGTAAATGCTGATGGCACCACGATAATGTTTACTTCGCCCATCGCACGGTAAAGCTCCGGAAAGCGTAAGTCATAGCAGATAGAGAGTCCAATTTTACCGAACGGCGTATCGACTACCTTGATGGCGTCACCAGGTTCAATCGTTGTTTCTTCATGGTAGTGCTCATTGCCAAGGTCGAGCCCAAATAAATGGATTTTGTCATAACGTGCTACTTGCTTACCTTTGTCGTCATAAACCAGGCAGCTGTTACGAACCTTGTTTGGTGACTTGCCGGCAAGGGGAATTGAACCACCAATGATCCAGATTTTGTGTTTTTTGGCAGTGTTGCTTAAAAAGTCCTGAATCTTGCCTTGGCCTTCATCTTCGCGCACTTTAATTTTATCAGTCTCTTTCAAACCCATGATGGCAAAATACTCAGGCAAGACCACTAATTTTGCGCCCTGATTGACTGCAATCTCAATTAATCTTTCTGCTTCGCTCAGGTTTGCGCTTACTTGCGGGCCTGATGCCATCTGGATAGCTGCCATTTTGACAATGTCCTTAGCATTTTCTTTGCTAAGTTTAGCTTTAGTTGTTTTTAGTCTGGAGGTAATAGCCATATTTAGTCCGGTGTTTATAGTTATTTTGTTGGTGAAATTAGACTGCCGCCTTGCTGCTTATTATTATTTTCAGCAGATTTAACTTCTTGCGGGTTATCCCAAGTGCCCGTAATCTCATATTCGGTAGAGATGATTTTATTGAGCGGGTCTTTGAGGACCTTTTGAGCTAAAAATGCCACAGCGCCTGCTAAAGGTCCGCCAGCAAGTGCAGCCAGAGAAAGGCTGTCACTAATGCGGGGCATTACTTTAACAAAAAGATGTTGAGTCTCTTTTTGCAAATTAGTTTCGCCTTTCATTTCCACATCGGCAGCTGGGCCGGTCATTACAAAGTTATCGCTACGCATCACACCTTGGTTGATTTTAACCGTTGCGTTGATTTTGTCAAAAGCAAAGCCGTTACTAAACAAATCTCTGAAGTCTAGAGTCAGCCTGCGCGGCAGGCTTTGCAGGCTCAATAGGCCTAACAGTCGGCCAACGCCTGGTTGAACCTGAAGGATCTGGCCTTTGCGCACTTGAAACTCCAACTCACCATTGAGGCGTGCGGTGTTAAATTGTGTAGGGCTGCCGGGCCAGTGTAGCTTGCCATTCAATTCTCCGCTACCGTCTTTTACGGTATCGGGGTAGCCAAACCTTTTAAGTACATTACCTAAGTCCTTAATATCCCAGCTTACGTTCAGAAATGTATTCGGGCTTCTGATCCAGTTATTCCACTGGCCTTCAGCACTTATTACTCCGTCAGGATTACTGATTTTAATTTTCTGGATGTTCCAGTTGTCATTCTGTGGGTAAGCTACAAGCTCTAATGCGCCGAAGTTTTTCTTATTAAATTCAAAGTTATCCGAAATGATGTCCAGCGCCGGGTAGTCCTGCTCGAGCTTGATGAACTGTTGTGGTGATGAAACAGCGTTATCTTTGATTGCTGATAACTTGTCCGGCGCGCTGTCGGGTATCGTCAGGTTGCTTAGGCGTGCAATCAGTTTGCCATTATTTTGGTTTATCCATTGCAAGTCGCCCCTAATTTCGCGGCTTTGAACGTTGAGATGCAGGCCATCTTTGTTGGAGATGTTGCTGATTTTTAAGTTGTTGATGCGGCGTTCAAAAATATCTAGCGCGTTGATAGTGAGAGCGGCCTTTTGAATGTTAAATTGCGTTTGCTGCTTATTGCTATCGGCGATGTTTTTTATGACAAAGCGCCAAGCATCGGCATCAAGATAATCCAGTTTACCGGTTATGGATACACCAGTTAACCTGTTATCTTGAACTGTTTCAGTATCTGCGGTGCCTGTAGATGCGTCACTGTTAAATCTGACATCTGCAGACTGGAATTTAAGATTGCTGTTATCTATTGAGCGTATAACCTTAGCAACTATTTTATTGCCGAGAGTCACGCGAATTTGATCAGTGCTTGCATCCTGCTTTTTATCTATAAGCAGGTTAAGTGGTTTATCAGCAACTTTATCCAGTGGTACAGGGAATTGAGAGCTGATACCGAGCAGGTCAGAGCGGATGCTGAGATTGACGCGAGGTTTCTGAATTAGGAGATTACCTGTCC
>JBFZCQ010000086.1:0-6613 GCA_041307905.1 Methylotenera sp. | reverse complement strand
AGCCCATGTAAATCAATTGCGGCTTGTATTACCCAGTGTCCGCGTCGCAGCTTGCTTAAAATATCAGGCGAGTGTCCTTCTCGAAGATACAATAATTCCTCACCCGTTTCGAGTTCATGTGCCGGAATGTAGTGGTCAGACAGTGAATCAGCTAATGCCTGCTGTTCGTCAAGAATGAATTGCTTAGGAATAGGTTTTGGTTTTTTTGGTGTGTGGTGCAAACGCGCGTGTTTGACTTCATCTGGGAGTGGCCGCGCGTCTTTAACTGCCTGCTGAAATAATACTTCCGCTGCAACAGGCTCAATCATCTTTACTGAAGGTATAGCAGGTTCTACTTTGATTTTGGGCTTGACTTGCTTGATTTGTTCGCGCAGCGTTTTCATCACTTAAGTCTTTATATCTATTCGTCTGTGTGAAGTGTTAAATCCACACAGACAATCTCTGATTTATTTTAAATGATCCAAATAGCGTTCCGCATCCAATGCTGCCATACACCCCGTGCCGGCACTCGTCACTGCCTGTCGGTAAATATGGTCCTGCACATCGCCCGCTGCAAAAATTCCCGGCACGCTGGTGGCTGTCGCGTTACCAGCACGTCCCATTAGTGTCACGATATAGCCGCCTTCCATCTCCAGTTGGCCTTCAAAAATATCGGTATTTGGTTTGTGGCCGATAGCAATGAATACACCCTGTAATTTAATGTCTTTGGTACTGCCGTCATTCACGTTTTTAATGCGCATGCCGGTTACGCCGGTGTCGTCGCCCAGTACTTCATCAAGTGTAGAGAAGGTTTCTAGCACGATTTTGCCTTCAGCAACACGCGCCATCAGCTTATCTACCAGAATCGCTTCTGCTTTAAATTTGTCGCGGCGGTGTACCAGAGTGACTTTGCTCGCGATGTTAGCCAGATAGAGCGCTTCTTCAACCGCAGTATTGCCCCCGCCGATCACTGCAACTTCCTGGTTGCGATAGAAAAAACCGTCACAGGTGGCGCAAGCCGAAACGCCTTTGCCGGAGAATTTTTCTTCAGATGGCAGACCCAGATATTTGGCCGATGCACCTGTTGCAATAATCAGTGCGTCACAGGTGTATTCACCGCTGTCGCCGACTAAACGGATCGGTTTTTCAGCCAAATGTGTAGTATGGATATGGTCAAAAATCATTTCTGTATTGAAACGTTCGGCGTGCTTTTGAAAACGCGCCATCAATTCCGGACCCTGTACACCGTCAGCATCTGCTGGCCAGTTGTCTACTTCAGTGGTCGTCATTAGTTGGCCGCCTTGGGCAATGCCGGTAATCAGGACAGGTTTAAGATTGGCGCGAGCTGCATATACAGCTGCTGAGTAGCCCGCAGGACCAGAACCTAAAATGAGTAATTTGGCGTGACGTGTTGCCATAATGTATTGCTTTCTAAGTTAATATTAATACTGAAAGTCGGGGTAAATGCTTATTTCTCGAGCATGCTACGCAACATCCAGGCTGTTTTTTCATGTAACTGTAAGCGTTGTGTGAGCAGGTCAGCAGTTGCTTCATCTGATGCGGCATCTGTGCTTGGAAAAACGCTGCGGGCTGTGCGGCATACTGCTTCATGACCTGCGACCAGATCTATAATCATGTCCTGCGCTTTGGGCACAGACTCAGTATCTTCAATCGAGGTGAGTTTTGCAAAATCACGATAAGTACCTGGCGCATAGACATCCAGTGCACGGATACGTTCTGCAATTAAATCGACAGCAAGTGCTAGCTCGTTATATTGGGTTTCAAACATTAAATGCAAGGTGTTGAACATTGGACCAGTCACGTTCCAATGAAAATAATGCGTTTTCAGATAAAGTGTATAAGTATCTGCCAACAGGTGAGATAAGCCTTGAGCGATGTTTTTTCTATCTTGTTCTTTTATGCCGATATCCATAGCAATGATCCATGATATTTAAAGTTGAAATAAAAAAGTTTCTATAAATATATTCTTTACAATGTTGCATTAAAACGTGCGGTGCAGCGAAGCAGCATATTATGCTTTATAAAGCGAAGCTAGGAGACCTTCACAATGAAATGATGTGCATGAAAAATGTATTTATAGAAGTCCTGATAAGATTGATATTCTAATCCCTACGCACTTACTTTGATACTGATATAATTAAATCCAACAGTAAATAAGCTAAGGTTTTACTATCTTGTTTTTCAAAAAATCCAAACCAGCTAACGCAAGGCGTGAGGCTGAAGTTATTAAATCAAATGCATTAGCCACAACGCTTTTAAAGGAGGCGTGGTGGCTAGGTTTGGTGCTAGTTGGCCTTTATATTACCGTTATTCTTTTTACCTATCATCCCGACGACTCTTCATGGTCGCACATAGCACCTGAAAATGCAGTGATTCATAACAGCGGCGGTAATGTAGGTGCCTGGTTGTCTGATCTGCTTTTGTATGTGTTTGGTTTTTCAGCTTGGTGGTGGGCAGTGCTAGCTTTTTATGCGATGTGGTTCGTGTATCTTAAACTTGAGGCTGTAGATCAGAGCGAAAAGCCGTTTTTACTGTTTAACTTCATAGGTTTTGCTTTGTTGTTAATTGCTTCAAGTGCTCTTGAAGCTGGCCACCTTCTAACATTACCTGCAAGCTTACCACTTGCACCCGGTGGTATGCTGGGCGCGGCTGTAGATGCGGGTTTGCGTAATCTGTTCGGTTACATAGGCTCCAGCATGGTGTTGCTGCTCATGTTCGTCGTTGGATTTAGCCTGTTCACGGGCTGGTCATGGATCATTATTACAGAGAAATTCGGTGCCGGATTGATTAGCAGCTATGATTTCATCAAGCTGAAATGGCATGACTGGCAAGATAGAAAAGCCGGTGCGGCAGTTAAGCAGGAGCGTACTGAGTTTGTGCAAAACGAGCGTGCGCGCATTATTGACCGTGAGCCGATCCAGATTGAAACCCCTGTATTAGATATTCCTAAAAGCGTGCGCGTGCAGAAAGAAAAGCAGGTGCCATTATTTGAAATGCATCCTGATTCTCCATTGCCGCCTATTCATCTGTTGGATGAGGCAGTCAGCAATGTTGAACTGCCTTCTCCCGAAACGCTGGATTTCACTTCACGCCTGATTGAACGCAAGTTGATGGATTTCGGCATTGAAGTCAAAGTGCTGATAGCCTTGCCTGGCCCAGTGATTACGCGTTATGAGCTGGAGCCTGCTCCCGGCGTTAAGGGTAGTCAGGTTACCAATCTGGTAAAGGATTTGGCACGCGCTTTATCTGTAGTGAGTGTACGTGTGGTTGAAACCATTCCAGGCAAAACCTGCATGGGTCTGGAGATTCCGAATCCAAAACGCCAGATCGTACATTTGTCTGAAATCATGGGTAGCCAGGCTTATGCGGATGTGCATTCACCGCTTGCGATATCGCTGGGTAAGGATATTTCCGGCAAACCAGCTGTGGCTGATCTTGCCAAGATGCCGCATGTGCTGGTTGCGGGTACTACCGGCTCCGGTAAGTCTGTGGCTGTAAACGCTCTGATTTTAAGTATGCTGTATAAATCAGATGCGAGTCAGGTGCGCATGATTCTGATTGATCCAAAAATGCTGGAGCTTTCTGTGTATGAAGGTATTCCGCATCTATTGGCACCGGTGGTCACGGACATGCGTCAGGCTGGCAATGCCTTGAACTGGTGTGTAGCAGAAATGGAACGCCGCTATAAGCTGATGTCGATGATGGGTGTGCGCAACCTTGCCGGCTATAACCAGAAAATCAAGGATGCAAAAAAAGAAGGCACTTCAATTCCGCATCCATTCAGTTTAACGCCGGATGAACCTGAGCCATTAGATGAAATGCCATTCATCGTGGTGGTAATTGATGAGTTTGCGGACTTGATGATGGTGGTGGGTAAAAAGGTTGAGGAATTGATTGCGCGTCTGGCACAAAAGGCACGTGCCTCCGGTATTCATCTGATACTGGCAACTCAGCGTCCGTCAGTAGATGTGATTACTGGTTTGATAAAAGCCAATATTCCTACGCGTATTGCGTTTCAGGTTTCAAGCAAGATCGACTCACGCACGATACTGGATCAGATGGGTGCTGAAGCATTGTTAGGGGAGGGTGATATGCTTTATCTGCCGCCGGGAACGGGTTACCCAGTTCGTATTCATGGTGCGTTTGTATCTGACCAGGAAGTACACAAGGTCGTTAACTATTTGAAGGCACAGGGTGAACCAAACTACATCGAAGGTATTCTGACTAATGAGGCGGAAGAAGGTGGCGCTGAATTTATGAATGGCGTTTCCGGTGAAGGCGGGGCAGAAGTAGACCCGTTGTACGATGAGGCTGTGGGTATTGTGCTGAAAACGCGCAGAGCGAGCATTTCATCTGTACAGCGCCAGCTGCGTATTGGCTATAACCGCGCTGCACGCTTGATTGAAGATATGGAACGTGCCGGTCTGGTATCAGCCATGCAAAGTAATGGTAACCGTGAGGTGCTGGCACCGCATCATGAAGCCTAGAGAAATATTTAGGAAAATACGGAGCAATACCAAAGTCTCAAATTTAATTTTAGGAACTCAATGATACGCATTAAAAAAATATTGCCTTATCTGCTGTTACCGCTGATATTTGTATGGCAGACAGCGCACGCAGATGGCATGTCCAGTGTTAAATCTTTTTACGAGCAGACAAAATCGGTACGTGCCAATTTTCATCAGGTAGTTACGGATCGTCAAGGGCGTAAGGTGCAGGAAGTTGACGGCCAAATGCAGCTGCTGCGCCCTAATAAATTCAGGTGGGATTATCAGAAGCCTTATGAACAGCAGATTATCAGCGATGGCAATCAGGTATGGCTATATGACGTCGAACTCGCACAGGTCACGGTACGAGCATTGAGTCAGTCGATAGGATCTAGCCCAGCTGCTCTGTTGGCTGGAGGTGCGGCAATTGATAAAACCTTTAAACTGATGAATGCATCTGGTAAAGATGCGCTGGAATGGGTTAATGCTATTCCTTATGATAAAGAATCCGGCTTTGATAAGATACTTATGGGTTTTAATGGTAATAAAATTCAGGAGATGTCACTAGTGGATAGCTTTGGCCATACTACAAAAATTGTATTTACACAGATTGAGGTGAATCCGGTACTTGAAGAAAAAAGTTTTCTGTTTAAGGCGCCTAAAGGTGTCGATGTGGTGGGTGAGTAATAGGTATATCTGTATGCTATTGATTGAATTTGAGACATTTGCACAAAAATTTTTTAGCAAAAACCTCACTCATTTCGTCATTCCCGCGAAAGCGGGAATCCTGTCAACTTAATCGATTAGCCTAGATTTCATACATCGCGGGAATGACGATTACTTTTTTTGCTAAATCTTGATGAAATATAGCGCACATTTTGAATAGTCTGTTTGCCACCAATACACCGCAAGCACCGCTTGCAGAACGCCTGCGACCTAAAACGCTGGATGAAGTAGTCGGGCAATCGCATCTGCTGGGCTCCGGAAAACCGCTGCGTCTGGCATTTAAATCCGGTAAGTTGCCGTCCATGATTTTATGGGGGCCGCCGGGCGTAGGAAAAACTACGCTGGCAAGGCTGATCGCCAATACTGCGGATGCTGAGTTTATTCCAATTTCCGCAGTATTGTCTGGTATTAAAGATATCCGCGAAGCGGTTGAACGAGCTGAACTCACTTTGCAGCAGCATGACCGTAAAACCATTTTGTTCGTAGATGAAGTACACCGCTTTAACAAAGGCCAGCAGGATGCATTTCTGCCATTTGTGGAAAGTGGCCTGATTACCTTTATCGGTGCCACTACCGAGAATCCATCGTTTGAAGTAAATAGTGCGCTGTTGAGTCGGGCGCAGGTGTTTGTGCTCAATGCTCTCTCCGAGTCAGAGCTTTCGTTATTGCTTGACCGTGCGCAGCAGTTGGTAGCTGCCGAGATTACACTGACCGATGAGGTACGTGAGCAAGTGCTGGCCTATGCGGATGGCGATGCAAGGCGCTTACTCAATTTTGTCGAGGGCTTATTCAACGCTGCGCAAGCTGCTGGCATTGCTAAGTTAGATGAAGCCTTCCTGCAGACAACGATGGCAAGCAAATTGCGTCGCTTTGATAAGGGCGGTGAAGCGTTTTATGACCAGATATCTGCACTTCATAAATCAGTACGCGGCTCTAACCCTGATGCTGCTTTATATTGGTTTTTACGCATGATAGATGGCGGTGCTGATCCGCTGTATCTGGGGCGACGTATCGTGCGTATGGCAGTTGAAGATGTCGGCATTGCTGATCCGCGTGCGCAGACCATGGCGCTTGAAGCTTGCCAGATCTATGAGCGACTGGGTTCGCCGGAAGGAGAGCTCGCATTGTCGAATGCAGTGATTTACTTGGCGGTTGCCCCCAAAAGTAATGCAGCTTATATGGCTTATAATCAGGCCAAGGCTTTTGTGGCGCAGGATAAATCACGTCCGGTACCATTACACCTGCGTAATGCTCCAACCAAACTTATGAAGGCTCTGGATTACGGTAAAGAGTATCGTTATGCGCATAATGAACCAGAAGCCTATGCCGCAGGCGAGAGTTACTTTCCAGATGAATTAGCGCCGCCGCAGTTTTATGTACCCACGCCACGCGGTCTTGAA
>JBFZCQ010000085.1:0-11025 GCA_041307905.1 Methylotenera sp. | reverse complement strand
GCTCTGCGAAAAATTATCTAAAGGGAAAATCGAGCTCGGCCTAGTCATGTTCGGCGGCATTGGTATCACTCTATTCAGTATTGACTTATATTACTCAAGCACCAGCATCCACGAACACTGGAACAATCAATCAATCTCCGATTACATAACATTTATCAGCAAACATATTGATATGCATGGCCATATCATTTTCAGTCATTGGCGCCTGATAATTGACATAATGCTGATCGGGCTCTTTGGCGGATTCTATATCGTGCCGCTCTATGCCTTTGTGCAGTCTCGCGCTAAAAAAAGCCATCAGTCACGCGTCATCGCCGCTACCAATATTCTCAATGCGCTGTTTATGGTGGTGTCTGTCGGCTTTTCGTTATGGATTTTCAATCAGGGCCTGAATATTCCTGAATTGTTTTTAAGCACAGCGCTACTCAATATCGTGGTGATGATTTACCTGTGCGTTCGCCAGCCAGCCTACTACAAATCGTTTATGAGCTGGATTGGCCTGAAATATTGACAGCACTAAACTGCATACGAAAAATGGCTTTCATCTTATAATAACGCTTCTATTTCAACACGCTGTTAACAAATGTCCTTGATTAAAAAACTGCATCAATCAATCTGGCAGGTGTCATCCAGGCTAGGCCCGTTTGCTCCGTTTATCGCCATGCTGATACTGGGGCTGATTTTGCTTTCTGCATCGCGCATCGGCCTCGTTATCTGGAAGTTTGATCGTGTGGCGAATACCGGTAAATTAGCCGAAATCCTGCTACAGGGTGTGCGCGTCGATATTATTCAACTTTTCTTGATCGCATTGATACCGTTATTGCTGGCACCGATTCTCGCTACACGGCGACTATTCAAAATCTGGCAGAAGTTCACTTACGTCTGGGTTATGACGGCCATCATCTTATTAGTGTTCCTGGAAGTATCCACACCGGGATTCATTAATGAGTACGATGTTCGCCCCAACCGTATTTTTGTTGAATACCTCAAGTATCCAAACGAAGTTTTCAGCATGCTGTGGCGCGGATTCAAAATTGAGATTTTCTCTGTATTGATCTCAGCTATCTTTACCGCATGGGCTGCACATCGCTACATGAAAACTTGGCTAAGCATGCCGCCTAGCTGGTCTGATAAAAAAATATGGGTGATTTGGCCATTGATTTTTGTATTCATAGCATTCGGTATCCGCTCATCACTGGGCCATCGCCCTGCTAACCCGGCCATGTTTGCCATTACGGCTGACAGCATGGTCAACAGCCTGGTACTGAACTCCGGCTATTCCGTGGTGTATGCAACTTATAGCCTGCTTAAAGAAACAAAGTCCAGTGACATTTACGGCAAAATGCCGCGCGAAGAAATACTAAAACTCACCGGTGCAAAAGATACGGACATTCCTACACTGACCACATTGCATCCTAGCCATAAACGCGAAAAACCGCTTAACCTCGTCATTATTCTGCAAGAGAGCCTGGGCGCAACCTTTGTAGAATCTTTAGGCGGTGTACCAGTCACGCCAAATATAGAGCGACTCAAAGAACAGGGGATCTGGTTCGAGCAGCTTTATGCGACCGGCACCCGCTCTGTGCGCGGCATTGAAGCAGTAACAGCTGGCTTTGCGCCTACCCCCGCAGACAGCACAGTGAAGCTTTCAAAATCACAGAAAAACTTTTTCACGCTGGCAGCATTACTTGAAAAAAGCGGCTATCACACTGAATTTATTTACGGCGGTGAATCGCATTTTGACAATATGCGTAGCTTTTTTACCGGCAATGGCTTCAACCACATTGTAGAACAGAAAGACTATAAAAACCCTGTATTTGTGAGCAGCTGGGGCGTGTCAGATGAAGATTTGCTCAACAGAACCCATGAACAATTACTTGCCCACCACAAAACTGGCAAGCCGTTTTTCACACTGGCCTTCTCATCCTCCAACCATGCGCCATTCGAGTTTCCTGATGGCCGCATTGAACTCTACGAACAGCCAAAAGGCACCGATAACAACGCAGTGAAATATGCAGATTATGCTATCGGCGAATTCTTCAAAAAAGCTCAGCAAAGTGAGTACTGGAAAGATACCGTATTCCTGATCGTAGCTGACCATGACATCCGCGTGCGCGGAGTATCACTGGTACCAGTAGAGCGCTTTCATATTCCGGGCTTGATTCTGGGCGCAGACATCAAACCACAGCGCTACAAAGGTATGGCCAGCCAGATTGATTTGCCAGTTACGCTGCTATCACTGATGGGCATTGAAGCCCAGCACCCGATGACAGGGCGCGATTTATCGAGCGTTGCACCCGACAGCATTGGTCGCGCCATGATGCAATATAACGCGAATTTTGGCTGGATGGAGGAAACGAAAAATGGCAATCAAGTCGTTGTGCTTCGCTCAGACAAAGCGCCTGCGCATGCCGTTTACGACACAAAAACCAAGCAGCTGAAAGAGGCCAGCCCACCAGCCAATGCAAAAGAACTGGAACAGCGCGCACTTGCCAACGTACTGCTGCCTGACTTGCTGTATAACGAACAGCGCTTCCGCCTGCCTCAATAGTTTATGAGCGTGAATAAAAAGCAAACAAGCATGCTGACCTGGCCGGTTATTTTTAAAGGCCTCACTTATATTCTGAGCGGTAAACTTTATGTGAGAAGCGGCCATTTACCAGCAGCGGAACACAAAGTGCCTACCGATTTTGTCGGCATCTGCGTGGCATCAGCCCAAGATGCAGCTATGGATGATTATGTCATCACCCAGTTGCGCCTTCTGAGTATCAATCAGGTTCGCCTCGACTTCAGTTATGGCGATCTGGAAAGTTTCAATGCACGCTTTCTACAGCGCCTGATTGACGAAAAATTCCAAATCACACTGCATCTGGTGCAGCCTTTCACCAATGCCAGAAATATGGGAAACACAGCCGAGCAACTACTCTGGCAGACCTTTTTGCGCGAAGTACTTGATCGCTTTGGCAGCAAAATTGCACGTCTTGAAATCGGCACGACCATTAACAGAAAACGCTGGGCGGGTTATAACGTAAAAGGTTTTCTGCAGGCATGGGATATTGCCTATAAAGAAAGTAGACAGCGTGGAATCATACTGGCTGGCCCTAACGTCACCGACTTTGAGCCTATTTATAACATTGGCATACTGAGCATGCTCAAGGCAAGAAATCAGTTACCGGACATTCATACTGATAACTTATTCAGCGAGCGCGTTTCTGAACCGGAACGCTTTGATCACCGTATTTTCAAATACCGCTGGGCAACCTGTTTTAAATACAACCTGATTAAAAAGGCACGCCTCCTTAAAAAAATCAGCGAGGACTTTGGCATCCATCATTTTATTTCATCGGTAGCATTCTGGGCCATTTACCGAATAGAACGCATGCTGCCTGAAGGTGAACAGAAACAGGCCGACTACGCTGCACGCTATATGATACTTAATGCAGCTTCCGGTGCACTAGATCAGGCATTCTGGGGGGCCATGATCTGCCATCGCGAGGGTCTGATTGACGATGGACTGACCGATGCTGAATATCCGGCTCTTGAACGCGTGACGCACTACGCAAATGTGGATGGCAACCAAAATAACTTTAGGTTCCACCCAAGCTTTTATGCACTCAAAACTGTGGCAAGCATGGTGCAGGGCGCAAATTACAAAGCAGCCATTGCAACGGCTAATGGTCTGGAGATTCACCATTTTCAAACTGCACAGCATCATATCCATGCCGCATGGACCATTAATGGCAAAGTCGCCTTACTAGAAACTATCTACCACGCTGCTGACCTTCAGCAGGCTAAAATCATCAATCGTGACGGCGAACTTCCTGGCGAAGCGACGCATATGATTACTGAAAGCCCGATCTATCTGCGCTGGCCGATTAGCCAAACAGTTGTCACTAAGCCAAATTGTAGCCTTGCCAAAAATCTGGCAATACACGCCCATATGACAAATCTTAAATACTATCCGTTTAATCAAAATGACTGGTTCGGTTTGATACTGGCAAAAGATGCAGATGAGGCAGCGTTACTGGCGGAGAAACTTAATCCGCAACATTTAACCAGCCCGGAAAAAAATAATGCCCTGCGCCATGCACGCAACGCTATCTGGGCCTTGTCGGATCCTCGTAACTCAGAGCGCAAAGTGACAATAAAACAGCCGGTAAAGATGTATCCGCATAAGCAGTTTTTTGACCGCTTCAAACCCAGCAAAGCTAAACGCAGCTGGAACGGCACGATAGAGTTATTAAGGCGTGGCATAGATTCGGCACAGCCAGTCGCTTTCTTTGAGAAAAAATATGACACCACACTCAAACAGAACTTTTACATCTGTGACTACGTAACAGCAGACTGCTCAGTTGGCGAGATGTTTGTACATTTTGCCAAAGGTAATAAAGACTTTCATATCACAGCTAAAAACATCACCATCAGCGCAGAAGAGACTTACATACAACTCTCCCAGTACCTGTCTTTAATGCACCACCGCGGGACTTTCTTCAGGGATTTATCTGGTGGCAACATACTGGTACAAGTGCAGGCAGCTGACAAACAGCTGCATTTTTCGCTGATTGATACCGCTCGTGCACGTTTCCATACTTATCCGACACCTCTCAATCAGCGCATCTCTGATCTGGCACGCATTTGTAACAAGCTGCATTGGGCAGGCCGTGAACGTTTCCTGGCCTTATATCTAGCCAACATGGGGCGAAAAGTCAGCTTCAGAATCAGACTACCTTTTTACTTGTATGACTTTAAGGTTGCATTCAAACGTAAATACGGCCGTAAGGGCATCAAAAAATTGATAAAGAGATTCAAGAGTACAAGCTGACTCAAAAGTAAAGCCCGAAAATCAAGCATAGATGCTTCTCATGATTATCACTAGGGCGTTTTAATGACTGATGTCATGTTGCATTTTAAGTCAGGGCTTATCATGTTTCTCACGTAAGGCGAATGCTGTTAAGCGCTAGCGGTACGAATTTATTAACAAGGAGAATTACTATGTGGACAAAACCAGCTGCTACTGACATGCGTTTCGGTTTCGAAGTTACAATGTACGTAATGAACAAGTAATTTGTTCCTGCGCGTCATGTAAAAGGGTGCCTATGCACCCTTTTTTATTTGCCTGCTAACCTTAAACTGTTTTATTTTTTAGGCTGATTTTGTTGACTGCCGGATGCTTTATTAGCACTATTGTTGGTTCCGTTGCTAGCACCATTAAACACAAAGTCTTTAGGCAAGAACACCCATATCTTACCTGTCTGTTTCATGGCACCGGCTTTAGCACCAGCATCCGCCCCTGCACCCCAGAAGAAATCTGCACGTACACCGCCTTTGATTGCACCGCCGGTATCCTGTGCCATCATCATGCGTTTAAGCGGCTTGCTGCTATTGGGTTCAGTAGTAGATAAAAACACCGGCGCACCCAGCGGCACAAATTTTGGATCAACCGCAACGCTGCGCTCACCCAGAATCGGCACCCCAAGCGCACCTAATGGGCCGGGCAAACCGGCCGGCAACTCTCTGAAAAATACATAACTCGGATTGTTATTCAGCAGCTCCCTAAGCTTTGTCAGGTTATTGCGTGCCCAGTTTTTTATACCCTGCATCGAAGCCTGCGCCAGCGTCATTTCACCGCGCTCCACCAGTAAGCGGCCTATGGAGTTGTATTGATGCCCATTCTGGTCAGCATAACCTACATGCACTTGTTCGCCATTATCTAATTGCACCAAACCAGAGCCTTGTATCTGCAAAAAGAACACATCTATGATGTCATCAATGTAAATAAATTCACGGCCTTTAAGCGGTGAAGCATCAGTCTCGATTTCTGCACGGTTGTAATACGGCACCAGTTTATTGCCTACCAGCCTGCCGCGCACACGCTTGAACTTTAATTCCGGGAACAAGTTATCCAGCTCGACAGTAATCAAGTCGTTAGGCGCAGCATAAAGAGGGTTGGGATATTGTGAAGACTTGCTACGGCTGCCCTTGAGTATAGGTTGATAGTAGCCTGTGATCATGCCGCTGTCAGTACCATCTACATTCGTGGTTTTGTAAACAGAAAAGTACTCTTTGAAATAAGCCTGTACTGCCTCAGAGGTCGGATTTTTAGCAGTCTGCTCATTGATCTGGTTGGCTGCAGTACAAACATTTTTCCAGGTCGGCTTGTTGATTAAAGTAGAACAGCTTTGCATCCAGGCCGGCCATGCGAGACTCAGATTATCCAGCTGAAAACCATCCACTTCATCCCACTGCGACGGTTTTAATAAGCTGTATTCCGGGACCTTTGCATCTGGCGGTTTAATTTCAGCAGGCTTGATGGCTTCAGGGATCTGTACTGGCGACTTTTCAACCGGGCATTCACACATCGGCGCTTTGGGCGGAGCAGGCGGCGTTACCGGCTTTATTACCTTGTTGGCGCAACTGGTAACCAATAAACTCAGTAATATCAATAATGTGGCCTGTGTGATTTTTTTCATATTTTTGTGAGTTTTCTTATGACTTAAACTAATGTAAAACTCGCGGCATATTCAGTTGAAAATTCGGGATGACTGCATCAAACTTGGTACCGTCTTCAGCCACCATCTGGTAAGTACCGTACATTTCACCCATCGGTGTGTTGATTACAGTACCGCTGCTGTATTCATAGCGCTCCCCCGGATTAAGCAGCGGCTGCGCACCGACTACGCCCAGACCTTTCACCTCCTGCTGCTCACCATTAGCCTCAGCGATAATCCAATGCCGGCTGATCAATTGTGCAGGGATATTTCCGGTATTTGTGATTGTCACGTGGTATGCAAACGCATAACGGTTATGCTCAATATCAGACTGCTCCGGTAAGAAGGAAACCTCCACTTTTACTGAGCATTCATATTGATTTGCATTACTCATGACCATTAACTGATCAAGCCAGAAGTCGGGGAACTAGGGCTCGCAGAATATAGTTTTTTAGGCATACGCCCAGCCAGATAAGCCTCACGACCCGCTTCAACCGCTTTTTTCATCGCACCCGCCATTAAAACCGGGTTACCTGCGGCAGCAATCGCTGTATTCATTAATATGCCCTGACAACCTAACTCCATAGCAATCGCCGCATCTGATGCAGTGCCGACACCTGCATCTACCAGTACAGGCACTTTGGCATTTTCAATAATAATCTGCAAGTTCCACGGGTTTAGAATACCCATACCGGAACCAATCAGAGAAGCTAAAGGCATCACTGCAACACAGCCGATTTCTTCCAGCTGTTTAGCAATAATCGGATCATCAGAGCAATACACCATGACATCAAAACCATCTTTCACCAATGTTTTGGCTGCGGCTAGGGTTTCAATCATATTCGGGTATAAAGTGTTCGGGTCACCCAGCACTTCCAGTTTCACGAGTTTATGGCCATCCAGCAATTCACGCGCCAGACGCAAAGTGCGCACCGCATCGTCCGCTGAGTAACAGCCCGCGGTATTTGGCAGGTAGGTGAATTCCTCAGGTGGCAGAAAGTCCAGCAGAGAAGGCTCTCCGGCATTCTGGCCAATATTAGTACGGCGGATCGCCACCGTGATAATTTCAGCACCGCTGGCATCAATGGCCGCGCGTGTTTCGGTAAAGTCTTTGTATTTACCGGTACCTACCAGCAAACGTGAGTTATAGGTTTTATCTGCAATTTTTAATAAATCTGACAATTGTGATTCCTTTGATTTGCAACTGTAATAAATGTTGGCTTCTATTTAACCGCCACCTACCGCGCCTACGATCTCCAACTTATCGCCGTCTGCTAACGGAGTAGCATCAAACTGGCTGCGCGGCACGATTTCGCCGTTGCGCTCTATCGCCAAGCGCTTGCCGACCAACTCAAGTTGATGTACAAGCTCAGCTACTGAGAGGTTGGCAGCTTCAAAACTGCGGGGTTTGCCATTGATTGTGATTAACATGGTTTATGTGTAGTGATTTAAGCCAAGAATATATGTAATGCGACTTCAAACCATCATGTGGCTGTGTAAAACCGCAAAGACATAGAAAAATATTTCAAAACAACATTTTACGAAAATACTAGGGCACTTAGCAAACCTTATATGGATTATTTGTGGACGTTACTATATACACACAGCTTAAGATGAATTTACCACTAGAGTATGCAACATACAGCAAAGTATTAATCTATCTGGATCTAGCTGCAAGCCAAGTAATACGCAAAATGTAAATTTATAGTCGCGGCCCTTTATATCGGCCAAAAAGCACTTACCTCGTTGTACAATTACGTGATATTACTAATTATTTAGATTAGGGTGCTTCTATAAATTAAAATTTCGTCATGATACTGTGTTGCTCATAAAAAATTACTTCTTATATATTAATCATCTACTGCGTCCTAATTTTTTATTCGCGCCTTGTCTAATTTATCAATTTAAATTTATAGAAGTGCCCATTACTTGAAACACAATCCGGAAAACTGATCATGAACATTCAAAGCCACATTGCAGACCTCGATACACCTACCGGTGTAATGCGCACTTATATCCACCGCCCAGTTGGTAATGGCAAATACCCGACCATTCTGTTTTATTCAGAAATTTTTCAGCAGACTGGCCCGATTGAGCGTGCAGCAAAAATCATGGCAAGCCATGGCTATGCAGTGTTGGTTCCGGAAGTATTCCATGAATTAAATCCGATTGGTACTGTACTGGGCTACGATGACGCGGGCCGCGACAAAGGCAATGCCGACAAATCTGCTAAAGACGTACAAGGCTACGACACAGACAACGCAGCCATGATTGCATTTGCAAAAACACAAGTCTGGTACAACGGCAATATCGGCGCCATGGGATTCTGCATCGGCGGCCACCTCGCATTCCGCGCTGCTCTGCAGCCGGAAATCAAAGGCACTGCCTGCTTCTACGCTACTGACCTGCATACACAAGTTATCCCAAACAAACCAGGCCAGCACAGTATGGAACGTCTCCAAGACATTTCAGGCGAACTGCTCATGATCTGGGGCAAACAAGACCCGCACATTCCGGCACCTGGCCGCGCAGAAGTGTACAAAAAACTCAGCGACGCCAACATGGTATTTACATGGCATGAATTCAATGCACAACACGCATTCATGCGCGACGAAGGCGAACGCTACGACCCGCAGACAGCAATGATTGGCTACCAATTAGCATTGAATCTGTTTAGCAGAACACTTCACCAGTAATTGTGTTGATTTAGCCACTTGGGCGGAAACTTGCCCACGCTACTTAACTGCACCAATAGTTATTAGTAACTTAATGTTAGCCCTGATAAATCTTAATGGTTTTATCAGGGCTTTTATTTTAGGGATTAACAATGTTCATACGCATTAAATACAGCGAGCTTAATTCACGTCAAAAGGAAAATTTTAATTTCCAAAAAGTTTCGGCTGAACTTGCTGATTATGGCTTTAATTGCATGTGGCTCAACGATGACTAGCAAAGCGCTGACTTCATAGCCTGCCATATAGACGGCAACAATTTCATCCTAACTACAAATTAGCCGTAAAGGTTAAGGAATGGAGATCCACTTGCCCCTTCAGCCGCGCAGAGTAACGCAAGTTTCATGGGAGAATTCGGCAATCGGCTGTTCGAGTTCCGCAGCAAGCCACGTTTTATATGGCTTGTCAGGGCGAGTTTCGATTGCCGCCCATGAAGGTGAGCAACGCAGAAAATAAGTGGATGTGGGGTGTCATGTTCTTTGAATACTGTTGGCGCCAAGGTCGCGATGGAAAAGCGAGCCCTTAGCGGACATGCCCTTTATGGGTACGGCTAAGCAAAAGAAAGAAACTCGCCCAACAGGCGAAACCGGCAATTTAATTAAACCTAACTTCTAATAGAAATCAACTGCTGAATATGAAACAGTGAGGGATTACTACCCGGAAACACCATTTCCAACAGCGTTCCAATGACTGCAATAATCAAAGCAGCAAGCAGTGCCGCCCATATCCCTGAAAGATTAAAGCCTTTCACTAACGATGCAATCAGCATAATCAGCAAAGCATTAATAATCAGCAGCACAATACCCAGCACCCAAGATACCGCAGATAACGGTATCAAAGCCAGCGCCGGGCGCACAATAATGTTGGCAGTACATAACAGCAATGCAGATACCAGCAGCGGCAATATGCCGGAAAATGACATGCCCTTGAGTGCTCTGCTTGTAAGCCACAAAGCCAGCAACATGACAGCCCAGTGAGTCAATAATGTTTGTACATGAAACATCATGCTATTACCCTGAAGAAAGAAACCGGCTGAATTTTACGCTGCTATGCAAAAAACCCATACTAATAGCATAGCTATTTGTTAGCTGCATGCCGCAATAGGCAGGCCACTGAAAATAAAAAAAGGGCAGAAATTCCGCCCTTTTTGTTTACCACTAGTTAGTTAAGCGATTAACTTAAACTTCCAGTTGTGGGCGACCAGCTTCTGGCCAATCCAGATGGTAGAACTGACCACGCGGTTGATCAACACGCTCGTAAGTGTGCGCACCGAAGTAGTCACGTTGACCTTGCAACAAGTTTGCAGGTAAACGCTCACTGCGGTAACCATCGTAGTAAGCCAAAGCTGCGGCAAAACCTTGTGCAGGAATACCGTTAGTCACCGCCAGAGCGATCACTTTACGCCAGCCGGCTTGACCATCATTCATCGCATTAGTGAAGTATGGGTCTAACATCAGGTTTTTCAAACGTGAGTTCAATGCATAAGCATCAGTGATTTTTTGCAGGAAACGTGCACGGATGATACAGCCGCCGCGCCAGATTTGTGCAATTTCACCGAAGTTCAGTTTCCAGTTATAAGCCACTTGTGCTTTATCGATTAATTGGAAACCTTGTGCATATGCGCAGATTTTTGAGCAATACAATGCGTTTTTAATCGCTTCGATTACTGCTTTTTTATCTGTTTCTTGTTTGATCGCTGGGCCTTTCAGGATTTTGCTGGCTTCAACACGTTCTTCTTTCAAACTTGAAAGTGCACGTGCATACACAGCAGCAGCAATCGCGTTAGCTGGTGCGCCTAATTCAAG
>JBFZCQ010000084.1:0-3245 GCA_041307905.1 Methylotenera sp. | reverse complement strand
GCAAAATATCCGTCAGTCGCAGCTGTGGGTATTGGTTTCCCCGGGTTTATTGACCCGTATACACAAAAGATATCCCTCTCTCCTAATCTGCCAGGTTTAAGTAATGCTGATTTAAGCGCAGATCTAAGGGCGTTAATTGCTTTGCCAGTTATTACCGAGAATGATGCGCTGGCAGCTGCGTATGGTGAGTTTGTAGCCGCTGCCAAACCTATCAATAATCTGATTTACCTGGGCCTTGGTACCGGCGTGGGCGGAGGTCTTATATTGAACCGGCAGCCATTTCAAGGTCAGCACGGCGTGGCTATGGAAGTAGGGCATATCATTACTTTTCCTGATGGGCGGTTGTGCGGGTGTGGTAATTGTGGCTGCATGGAACAATACGCTTCAGCTAGCGGTGTATCAATTACTTATCTGGAAGCGAGCGGTGAGCGTTGCAGTGCAGCAGAAATTGCTGCCCGTGCCAAAAATGGCGATCATAATGCGATAGCAGCTTACAGCTTGGCAGGTGACTCTCTTGCGCAGGCCTTGGCGCACATTCTAAAGGTGATTGATGTGACTAATGTCATCATCGGCGGCGGCATGAGTGCAGGGTGGCAATATATGCAGCAAGCTTTTCAGCAAAGGCTTGATCAGGATTTGATTCCTGCGTTGCGCGGTAAAGTCGATGTACGAATTTCTGATATGGATGATGAAGCTGGCATCATTGGTGCAGCGATGCTTGCAAGTAAAAAGTTATAACGAGAAAATATACCGTTGTTGCTTAAAAGATTATCGGTGCATTTTGATATTATGCATGATTAATAGTTAGTGCTTCTTTTATGTAAATTTCAAACTTCTCAGCAGGGATAGGCTTGCTGAAATAATAGCCTTGAACTTCATCACAGCCCTGCAATCTTAAAAACGCAAGTTGACCTGCGGTTTCCACACCCTCGGCAATAGTGCGAATTCCCAAGCTGGTCGCCATATTAATAATTGCGGCAACAATGGCTTTATCTTCTGCATCTACCGTAATGTCATTTACAAAAGAGCGATCAATTTTCAGTTTGTATACCTTAAAGCGCTTAAGGTAGCTTAATGACGAGTAACCGGTACCAAAGTCATCTATAGAAATGCGAATGCCCAAGCTGTCGAGCTTATCCATCATTTTAATTGCGGCTTTAGGGTTTTCCATGGCGGCAGCTTCAGTCAGTTCCAATTCAAGATAACGGTGCGGTAAATTTTCCTCTTCAAGTACCGTGGTGATGAGTTCTGGAAAATGGTTATCACGGAACTGGATTGCAGAAATGTTGACTACGATCATGGGAACAGATAATCCGGCATCAAGCCAGAATTTCATTTGTTTTACGGCATTACGCAATACCCATTCACCAATTTTGGCAATCTGTCCTGTGTTTTCGGCAATAGAGATAAGTTCGGCTGGTGAAACCATGCCAAATTCAGGGTGTTGCCAGCGGATTAAGGTTTCTGCACCGACAATATGACCATCATCAATAGAAACTTGCGGTTGAAAGTGCAACTGAAACTGATTACGCTCGATTGCAAAGCGTAATGCATTTGCCAGCTGCATATTGCGCTCAGTGCTGGACTGCATTTCCTGAGCAAAAAAGCGGAAACCGTTTCGACCAGCCTCTTTTGCTTTATACATTGCGGTATCGGCATTTTTGTAAAGCATTTCGATGTCATCGCCATCGTTCGGATAAATTGCAATACCTATAGAAGCGGTAGTAATCAGTTCGTGATGATCAACCAGGAAAGGTGCAGAAATGATTCCCAACAATTTTTCGGCAAGGTTCGCAGCACTGTTTGCTGATCCCGTCGGCAACAGTATCACAAATTCGTCACCTCCAGAACGTGAAACAGTATCTTCATCCTGTAAAACAGATTGTATGCGCTTTGCTAACTCAACCAGCATTTCGTCGCCAAAGCTGTGACCCAGTGTGTCATTAATATATTTAAAATGATCTAAATCCACAAGCATGATTGCCAGATTATTGCTACTGTGTTGGGCCAGATTCAGTGCGTATCTGAAGTGATCCTGCAGCAGAATACGGTTAGGCAGGCTCGTAAGCTGGTCAAAATGTGCCAGGAACTGTATGCGTTCTCCCGCTTTCAGTTTTTCAGTGACATCTTCTTTGATCGCAAGATAATTTGTGATTTTTCCATGATCGTCTCGTATCGGCGAGACCATGACATGCTCGATATATTCTGTTCCATCTTTGCGACGATTAATCATCTCGCCTTTCCATATTTCACCTCGTGTGATGGATGCCCACATTTCATCATAGGTTTGTTTAGAAGTTTTTCCAGACTGAAGTATTCTGGGATTTTGCCCGATCATTTCACTTTCACTGTAACCGGATGATTTGATAAAATTGGTATTTACGAAAATTATTTTTGCATCCAGATCGGTAATAACAATAGAGCTTGGGCTTTGCTCAACAGCCAAAGATAATTTACGCAGTTCATTCTGCATCTTGTTTTTTTGCGACTCATCTGCAAAACGGTCTATGGCAGAACTGATATCCAATGCCATTTCGGATAGCAGCATCTGCACATCCTCTTCAAATGCATTTACTTCTGTCGAGTAAAAAGTAATTGCACCAATCACACTATCTTTTTGATGCAACGGTAAAGATGCTGATGCGTTCCAGTTAAATTTTTTGCCACGCTCATGCCACGGTGCGGTCATGGCGCTGTGTGTAAAATCCTGACACCATACCGAGCGATTTTCACGTATAGAGATGCCTGTAGGTCCCTGGCCGTAGGGTCGGTCAGCAAGTGTTGATATCATAATGCCATCCAGATATTCAGTTCCTTGGCCATAGGACGCAACCGGTTTCACTAAATACGTATTTTCATCATGAATACCTATCCAGCACATACTCATTCCGCCATGAGTCACTGCATCACGGCAGATCGTGTTAAAAAGTTCAGCAGAATCTTTGCTACGCACAATAGCTTCATTACAATAGCTGAGAGTGGCATAGAAGCGTGTTAGTCTGTCGTTGTCAGCACGCGCTTTGGAAAGGCTATTCTGTGTCTCTGAAAGCCAGCTCATAACACTGTTTTCCATACCTTCATTTACTGGAATATCTTCTTTAAAATCGCCTCTCCCGATTCTGGCGATTTGCGACAGTACTTCATTAAGCGGCGCACCGAGTGTGGAGCGCATTGACTGATATGTTTTCCACAACAGGAAAAGCAATACAAAGCCAACTAATATAACTGCATAACGAATATTCAGA